>JAYUFA010000570.1:0-3005 GCA_043738925.1 Actinomycetota bacterium | reverse complement strand
GCTACGACGAGGACGGCAACCCGCTCACGTCGAACTTCGCCGACTACAGCATCATCTCGATGACCGAGCTGCCGAGCTTCGAGCTCATCGCGATGGAGACGCCGACGACCAACAACCCCCTCGGCGCAAAGGGCATCGGTGAGTCGGGCGCGATCGGCGCCACACCCGCTTTGCAGAGCGCTGTGTGCGACGCGTTGGCGCACTTGGGCATCCGCCACATCGACATCCCGGTCTCGCCCCAGAAGGTCTGGGCGGCCATCAGTGCGGCGCGCGCATGAGTGTCGCCCCAATCGAGGCGCAAGGTCTGGTGCGCAGCTTCGGCGACGTGAAAGCGGTCGAAGGCGTTGACCTGGTTGTCACCGAAGGCGAGGTGTTCGGGTTCCTCGGCCCGAACGGCGCGGGGAAGTCGACCACCGTGCGCATGCTCGTCACGTTGTTGCGTCCGACGTCGGGCTCGGCGCGCGTCGCCGGCTTCGACGTCGTGCGCGAGGCGCATCAGGTACGGCGTGCAATCGGCGTCGCGTTGCAGGACGCCGCGATCGACCCGTTGATGACCGGGAACGAATTGGTTCGTTTGCAAGCCGTACTGCACGGCATTCCGAAACACGTGGCGGCGGCGCGCGGGGCAGAGCTGCTCGAACGTGTCGGTCTCACCGCGGCGGCAGATCGACGCGTCGGCACCTATTCAGGTGGAATGCGCCGCCGACTCGATCTCGCACTCGCCCTCGTTCACGAGCCTCGCGTGCTGTTCCTCGACGAGCCCACCACCGGACTCGACCCCACCAGCCGCGTGAGTCTGTGGGAAGAGGTTCGGCGTCTCAACACCGAGTTCGGCACGACGGTCTTTCTCACAACGCAGTACCTCGAAGAGGCCGACGAACTCGCGCATCGCATCGCCATCATCGACGGCGGACGCATCGTGCGCGAAGGCATCCCCGCCGAGTTGAAAGCGGCCGTGGGCGCCCCCACGCTCAAGGTCGACGTCGCGCTCGCCGCCGTCGACGCGGCGCGGGCCGTGCTTGTTGCATTCGGCGCGGAACGACCCGCGCGCGCCGGGCGCATCGCGATCGGGCTCCCCGAAGGCGCCGCGCAGATGCCCGCGGTGGTGCGCGCGCTCGACGACGCGGGCGTGCGCGTGAGCCACCTCGAGCTCGACTCGCCGAGTCTCGACGACGTCTTCGCCGACGCCACAGGTCGTCGTCTCGAAGGCGCAGGCGACGAGGCCGACCTCGGCGACACCGTCGCCACACCGTCGAAGCGAAAGCGTCGGCGTTGACCGCGGCGACGATGGCTCGACGCGCGCCCGCTCCGACGCGTCGCGCTGGTGTCGCGGCGCAGGCGTTCGAGCTCGCGCGTCGATCGACGGTCAACACCTGGCGACAACCGCAGGCCTGGGTGCCCGGTTTGTTCTTTCCGTTGATGCTCACCGCGGTCTACACCGCGCAGTTCGCGAAGGCCATCCATCAGCCGGGCTTCCCCCCGGTGCACAGCTATCTCGACTTCGTGTTGCCGGCCAGCATCCTGCAAGCAGTGGCCTTCGGCGCCACCGGCGGCGCCGCGGAGTTGGCGAAGGACATCGAGAACGGATTCTTCGATCGTCTGGTGAGTTCGCCGGTTTCGCGGGTGTCGATCCTCGTCGGTCGCATTGCCGGTTCGGCAGTGTTCGCCGGATTTCAAGCGATCGCGATCATGCTGGTGCTCATCGCGTTCGGCGTCACGATCAAGGGAGGCGTTGCGGGCGCCATCGTGATCGTGACGACCGCGGTGCTGTTGGCGTTGGGCATCGGTGGTCTCGGCCTGACGCTCGCGCTGCGAACAGGCTCGCAGGAGATCGTGCAGAGCACGTTTCCCGTGTTGTTCGTGATGCTGTTCGTGAGCGGCACGTTCTGGCCGACCAAGTTGATGAAGGGCACCTACGGAACGGTGGCGCGGCACAACCCCATCACCTGGATCATCGAGCCGATGCGTCAACTCGTGATCGAGGGCTGGTCATGGAGCGCGGCGGCGCGCGCGCTGGGCATCACGGTCGGCCTCGCGGTCGTGACCACCACGCTCTCATTCTTCACGATGCGCGCGCGATTGCGACGGTTGTGATGACTGCCGCGGCAACCACACTCACCACAGGTGCGCGTGTGTCGAGCGTTTCGCAGGACCTCGGCGTGTTCCGCGCGCTCACCGCGCGCGGCATGATCCGCATGCGTCGGCTGCCCGCGTTGATCTTCCCCGCGATCATCATGCCGATGTTCTTCGTGATCGCGTTCTCGGGCTCGTTCAGCTCACTCGCGAATGTCGAAGGTTTCCCGACCAAGCACGTCATCAACTGGATGGTGCCCTACGCGATCCTGCAGGGCGCGTCGTTCGCAGGTATGGGCGCAGCAGGTGGTACGGCGACCGATATTGAAGGCGGCTTCTTCGACCGCTTGTTGCTCGCACCGTGTCGGCGGCCGATTCTTTTGCTCGGTCCGCTCGGGTACTCGGCGTTGCGATCGTTGATTCCCACGACCTTTGTGCTGTTGTTGGCCCTGGCGCTCGGCGCGGATTTGCCTGGTGGGGCGCTCGGTGTGCTGTGCCTGTACGTCGCTGCAGTCGGCGTGGCGTTGTCATTCGGAACGTTGGGCCTGGCGTTCGTCTACAAGTTTCGCAGCCTCAAGTCTTTGGCGCTCGTGCAGATCTTCATCTTCGGATTCATGTTCCTGTCGATAGGGCAGGTGCCGCTCGCGTTGCAGTCCGGCTGGCTGAAACAGGCCGCTCGACGAAACCCGATGACCAACATCTTGCGGCTCGCCCGTCAGGGCTTCCTCGGTCACGTCACGTGGCACACCACCTGGCCGGGGCTGGTGGCGATCGTTGCCTTGACGGTGTGCTTCGGCTCGGTCGCCTACCGCAACCTTCGGCGGATCGTGCCATGATCCGACTACTATCCGCGCCGGGAAACCGGCGTTTCGCGAATACCCGGCTAGGGGAGGCACCGTGCAGGTCACGATGAAGATAAATGGGACGACGCA
>JAYUFA010000569.1:0-3023 GCA_043738925.1 Actinomycetota bacterium | reverse complement strand
TCTTCCGAGCGCGAAGTCCATGGAAGTAGTCGACCTTGTCGGTCGCGCCGTCGGGATGCCGCCCAAGATTCTCGATGCCGCCGATGTCCTGCTGGCGTCCAGAGTGCGAAAGCTGCAGGAACAGGTGGCAGTCGTGCGCACGGACGCGATCACTCACCGTGCGCCAGAACTCGATTCGCTCGTCGCGATCGATCATGGCGTAGTTCGGGAGCACCCGACCGCGCGGCGAGATGGGGACGTGCGACGTGATGATCGCGCCGACGCCCCCGCGCGCAAACCGTTCCTCGAAGTTCACGCGGGCACGCGTTCCGGAACCGTCGTAGTTGTCAATGCGTCCCGAGATGCTCGAACGGATCAGGCGGTTCTTGATCGTCAATCCGCCGATCTTGAACGGCTCGAAGATGGCGGCGGTATCGAGCGGATCCGCAGTGCCGGGCTCGTACACGGAGTGTTGCGTCATACGCGCCGTTCGGAGCTGGGATCACGTCGGTTCACTGAACCAATCGCGATCGCGCTCCGAAGACTTCGCAACCTTCCTGAGGAGTGCAGCATGATTCGTCGCATCGCGACCATCGCCATGAAACACCGCCGGATCGTCATCGGCGCGTGGCTCGCAGCCGTGGTCGTGGGCCTGTCACTCTCCGTCGGTCTCGTCGATCGTCTCGCGCCCCTCGCCCACGGTGACGCGCGCCGCGAGGCCGTCAAGGGGGGCGACGAGTTGAGGAGGGTGACGGGAACGAGCGGCGAGGTTGTTGCGCTCGTTGACAACGGTGCCATCGGCGACGCCACGTTTCAGGCCGGCGTCAGCAGCGCCGCTGCCGATGTGCGCGCCATGCCTGGCGTCGTCGGCGTCGTCGACTTCTACTCCACCCAGAATCCTGCGCTGGCCTCGACCGACGGCAAGGCCACACTGATCGTGTCCTACGTGGCCGAGGAGCTCTCCAACAGTCGCGAACGTGCCGTGATCGACGCGATCCAGACTCGCTACCGGGCGATCGGGCCGTCGGTCAAGGTCGGCGGCATCCTCGCGGCCAACGAAGCTTTTCGCACCGCGGCCGAGAACGATCTTCGCCGTGGCGAATCGATCGCGTTGC
Organism: Actinomycetota bacterium; assembly: GCA_043738925.1. GTDB lineage: Bacteria > Actinomycetota > Acidimicrobiia > Acidimicrobiales > WLNW01 > WLNW01. The sequence goes on along the minus strand of JAYUFA010000569.1, from coordinate 1,929 downwards.
CCATCGCGCTCGTCGCCATGATCCTGATCTTCGGTGGATGGCGCGCCGCAACCCTGCCGCTGTCCATATCGATCGCCAGCGTGGCGTCCGCGATCATCGTCATGACCGTGGCAACCACGTTCATGGACGTGTCGGTTTATGCGTTGAACGTCGTGTCCATGCTCGGCATCGGGCTCGGAATCGACTATGGCCTCTTGATCGTGAGCCGCTATCGAGAGCAGCTCGCCATCGACGATGATCGCGCCAGAGCGATCATCGGAGCGCTCGACAGCGCCGGGCGAACAGTGCTGTTCTCCGCACTTACGGTCGCGACAAGTCTGCTCGGGCTGTTCGTGTTCCGCATCGATGTGTTCTACGCGTTCGGTGTGTCAGGCATCGCTGTCGTGCTCTTGTCGCTGAGCGCTGCGCTCACGCTGCTACCGGCACTGCTCGCCACACCGCTCGCGCACAAGATCAAGCCGGCGAAGGCGCATGCACCCGATCACGGTTACTTCGCGACCATCGCGCGTTTCGTACAACGCCGCGCGATCGGCGTGGCGCTGTTCATCGGCGTCGGCCTCGTGCTGTTGGCATCACCATTCGTTCGCGCACAATTCGAATACGGCGACCCCCGCGACCTGCCGCGTTCGTCGGAGGTACGTGACGTCGCGCTCACGCTGGTCGATCGCTTCCCGGCACGAGGCGCCGATCCGATCACCGTCGTGGCGAAAACGAGCGCAGCCAGCCCGGCATTCGCGAACTACACCGAATCGCTGCGCCAGTTGCCGGGGGTGGCCGCCGTGTCGCCTCGCCCGACGCGCGATCCCAACGTCGCGGTACTCGATGTGTTCCCCGCCGGCGCGACCCAAAGCGACACCGCCCGTTCTGTCGTGCGAGAGGTGCGAGGCGTGAAGCCCGGCTTTGCCACGTTGGCCACCGGCACGACGCCGTTCCTGGTCGACATGAAGGCATCACTCGGGCATTCGCTGCCGATCGCCATCGCGGTCATCGTGCTCGCCACGTTTGTGCTGCTGTTCTTGATGACCGGCTCGATTGCCGTACCGATCAAGGCCATCGTCATGAACGTTCTGTCGCTCGGCGCGACATTCGGAGCTCTCATCTGGGTGTTTCAGGACGGTCACCTCGGCGGCGTTCTCGACTTTCACTCGACGGGCGCAATCGACTTGTTCATGCCGGTGTTCATCTTCATCTTCGCCTTTGGTCTCTCCATGGACTACGAGGTCTTTCTCATCTCGCGTATCAAGGAGATCCACGACCAGGGGGTCGACAGCGACACCGCGGTCGCGCTCGGCCTGCAACGAAGCGGCCGCATTATCACGTCCGCGGCGTTGTTGATCGTCATTGTCTTCGCCGGCTTCGCGGCGGGCGAATCGCTCAACGTGAAGCAACTCGGATTCGGTCTCGCGATAGCGGTGATCGTCGACGCGACCATCGTTCGCACCTTCCTCGTGCCCGCCACCATGCGACTGCTCGGCGAATGGAACTGGTGGGCACCCGAGCCGCTGCGCAAGATCTACGAACGATTCGGTCTGCACGAGGCACCCTCACACCATCCGCACAACGTCGTGCCGGCGTTGGCAACCGACTGAGGAGACTGTCATGGCCAGATTCGACTACGTCATCATTGGCGCCGGTTCCGCAGGATGCGTACTCGCGAACCGGCTGAGCGCCGACCCGCGCAAAACCGTGCTCTTGCTCGAAGCCGGTCCGCCCGACGACCGCAAGGAAATCCACATCCCGGCCGCGTTCACCAAACTCTGGAACACACCGTACGACTGGCGGTATATGACCCAGCCAGAGCCGGGCATGCACAACCGCCGACTCTACTGGCCGCGTGGCCGCACACTCGGTGGCTGCTCGTCGGTCAACGCGATGATGTACGTGCGCGGGCATCGTGACGACTACGACGAGTGGGCATCGTTGGGCAAC
>JAYUFA010000568.1:0-7999 GCA_043738925.1 Actinomycetota bacterium | reverse complement strand
ATGCGAGGTTGTCGCCGCGCACGTTCGCGCGACGCTTCCGGGCCGTCTGCGGCACGACGCCGTTGCAGTGGATCATCAACCAGCGCGTCATCGCCGCGCAACGACTCCTCGAAACAAGCGACCTTTCGATCGAACACGTTGCGACCAACGTCGGCTTCACAACACCGATATCGCTGCGCACACACTTCACCCGCGCGGTTGGCGCCGCACCCAGCGCCTATCGCCGTCTGTTCCGCGAAGCGAGCTAGACCTTCGACCACACGAACGTCAGCTCGTGGCGATTGTGGTGGAGGTGAAACACACGACCGCCTTCGATGGTGGCGAACGCGTTCGCGGTGGCGTGATCCGTTGCGCCCTGGAACTTGAGCGTCACGATCATGTTGCGCGCCTTGCCCGACTGCCGCCACCGCTCGACCAGGCTGTATATGCGTGTCGGGTAGGCGATGACGTCGCTGCACAGCCAGTCGACGTCGCCGAACGTTGCCGGCTCGATGGAGAACGCACTTTCGTCGCGCGCGGTGACGTTCGCCAGCGTCAGCACGCGCGCATCGAGCGGTGCCTTGTCGACCGCAACGACGTCGGTGCCGAGGCGTGCGAGCGTCCATGTCCAACCACCGGGGCTTGCGCCGAGATCGAGGCAACGTTCACCCGCTTGTGGCCAACGACCGATGCGCACGAAGGCTTCCCACAGCTTGAGATAGGCGCGACTCGGCGGACCGTCGTGATCCTCGATGAAGCGCGGCTCGCCGTTGGGAAACGGACTCGAACACCGCGCCGCGACGAGCATCACGTGTGGGGCGACCAGCGTCCACGAGCCGAGTGGCGCAAGGGGGGCAGCCGCACCGAGCGCGAGCGCCTTCGCCGATACGTGCGGCAGTCGATCCGCGATGAGCTCACCGCGGCCACGATGCACGGGGGCGTACATGGCCCAACTGCGCTGGCGAGCCCGCAACTCGTCGGCGGCTGCCCGGATAGAACTCACCGCGACATACTCCGCGTCGAACCAGGTGTTCGCCGCCCACGCCGCGTCGACTGCTGCGTCGTCGCTGACGAACAATCGGTGATGACGCTGCGTGATCGCGACCCCGCGAGCGGCGAGCTCGTCCTGAAGCTGGGGCTCGAAACCCTCGGCAGCGAGGTACGCGGTGGCCACCTTCATAGCTTTACCGAGATCTCACCCGATCGCTGGCTCCACCTCACCCTGCATGTTCACGATGTGCCGCATCCGTCGCGACAAGCCGACGGCCAATCAGGGGAATGAGCAATGGACGAGATGACTGCTATACAACCGAGCCGGCGCCGCATGCTGGGCGGGCTCCTCGGTGGCGTTGGAGCACTCGCGCTGGCGGCCTGCGGCGACGCGAAGACGGCCACGAACGCGGCATCGTCCGCCGCGCCGAGTACTACGGCCGGGGCGTCGACCACGACAACAGCGACCACGGCGACCGCGACGTCGACAACCGCGAGCGCGGCGGCGTCCAGCTGTACGAAGATCCCCGAGGAGACCGCCGGACCGTATCCCGGCGACGGGACGAACGGACCAAACGTTTTGACGCAAACGGGCGTGGTGCGCAGCGACATTCGGTCGAGCTTCGGCTCGTCGACCACCGTGGCCAAGGGTGTAGCGCTCACGATCGCGCTCACCATCGTCGACCGCAGCACCTGCAAGCCGATGGCTGCGAGTGCGGTGTACCTCTGGCATTGCGACATGGGCGGCAACTACTCGATGTACTCCCAGGGAATCACGAGCGAGAACTACCTCCGTGGTGTCCAAGAGACCGACGCAAACGGGATGGTCACGTTCAAGACCATCTTTCCTGCGGCCTACTCGGGCCGCTGGCCACACATCCATTTCGAGATATTTCCGAGTCTTGCTGTCGCGACTAACGGCAAGAACAAGAAGGCCACCTCGCAGTTGGCGCTACCCGAGGACACCTGCAAGCTGGTGTTCGCGACAGTTGGCTACGAGCAGAGCGTGCGCAACCTCGCCCAGTCGTCGCTCAAGTCGGACAATGTGTTCAGCGACGGTTGGGACACCCAGACGCCGACGATCACCGGCTCGGTCGCGTCGGGCTTCACGGCGGCATTGAACGTGGGTGTGTGAGCCGCGCCGGTTCGGCGAGTTCCTCCTTGACATGCAGATGAATACCGTGTGAACATGTCCCTGAGACAACGTTGTCTCAGGGACGGCACGAAGTGCCACTATCGATGGGGGACCTGATGGGTCACGGAAGGATTACTTCGCCGCGCCGAGGACGCGTCGTCATGGCCGTCGCGGGCCTGGCGCTGATCGCGGCGGCATGCGGCGATTCCAAGTCGACATCATCGAGCGCGAGCGGCAGCGGCAGCGGTAAGCAGTACACGATCGCCTTTGTGATGGGCGCCGAAGCCGATCCGTTCTTCAAGGCGATGAAGGTCGGCGCCGATGCCGAAGCAGCAGCCAAGAACGTCAAGATCATCTGGCAGGGCGATCCGGCGCAGTACTCGCCGGCGACGCAGATTCCGTTCGTCGATCAGGTCCTTGCGCAAAAGCCTGACGGCCTCGTGTTGATCCCGACCGATCCTGACGCGTTGCAGCCGTCGGTCACGAAGGCGCTCGCCGCGAACATCGCCGTGGTGAATGTCGACACGCACGTCACCGATCTCAGCAAAGTGCTGTCGTTCATCACCGGTGACAACAAGGACGGCGGCGCGAAAGCTGCCGACGCCATGGCAACTGCCATCGGGTGGAAGAGCGGTGGCACGTATCAGGTCGTCGTCGGCTTGACCTCGGCCACGGCCACAACGAACGTGGCTCGTCTCGAAGGCTTCAAGGCGCAGATCGCCGCGAAGTATGCGGGCATCACCATCGTCGATCAGGGTTACTCACAATCACAGCCCGCGACCGCCGACTCGAACGTGAGCAACTGGCTCACGAAGTACCCGAATCTCAACGGCATCTTCGCCATCGATGGCACCAACGCCACCGGTGCCGCCGCGGCCTTGCAGGCCAAAGGCCTTGTCGGCAAGATTGCGCTCATCGGCTATGACGCTTATCCGGCCAACGTCGAGCTCCTCACCAAAGGCGTGTTCACCGCGCTGATCGCGCAAGATCCTGCAGCTGAGGCCAAGATGGCCATCGACGATCTCGTGACCTACTTGTCGAGCGGCAAGAAGACCACTGGTATCGAGCACGATGTCGTGATTCCGAATGTGGTGCTGACCAAGGCCACCTCGGCTGCGGACCTCAAGAAGTACACCTACGTCGCGTAGAGCGGAACGAGCGTTTCTAGGTGAACCAAATCGCGACCGGCCGCCTGACGGCCCCCGCCTCCGCTCGGGCGGCCGGTCGTGTACCTCGAGCGAAAAGGGGAGGCGACGATGACGGGCGTCGTGCGGTCAACGAATGCTGGCGCCGAGCCCAGGCCGCGGGTCGTGCCGCGGCTTGTCAGCCTGTTGAGTGATCAACTCGTGATCCTGCTCCTCGTGCTCGCCGCCATGGTCGCGGTGTTCAGCACCAAGCAGTACTTCTTCTCGAACGCGACCTTCGGCAACATCCTGCTCGATTGGGGACCGCTGGTACTTCTCGCGATCGGCGAGACGTTCGTCATCATCTCGGGCGGCATCGACCTTTCTGTCGGAACGAACGCAGCGTTCACCGGTGTGATGGCAGCACTTGTCATGCGGTCGCTCACCCGTAGCCATCACGATCAATGGTTCACGCTGATCATCGGCTTACTGGTTGCAATGGCGGTCGGAACGGGCGTCGGTCTCGTCAACGCGTTTCTGATTCTCCGGGCCCGCATTGTTCCCTTCGTCGCCACGTTGGCCACCTACGGAGCGCTTGGCGGTCTCGCGATCGTTTACACCCACGGCGCGCCCATCGCCGGAGGCCCTGCGGACGCCATCAAGCTCAGCGTGCCGAAGTACGGTCCGCTATCGAAGCCGGGCCTCATCGTGATCGCCATCTGCATCACTGCAGGACTCTTTCTGCACGCAGCACGCTTTGGCCGATACACGTTCGCGCTGGGCTCGAATGCGTTCGCCGCGCGCGCCGCGGGCATCAACGTGCGTCGTCACACGGTCAAGGTGTATGCCCTGAGCGGGTTTCTCGCGGGCCTCGCGGGCATGTACTTTTATCTGCGGCTCGGCTCGGGCGCCCCGACGTCCGGCAAGGGAATGGAACTCGACGCCATCGCGGCTGTCGTGATCGGCGGAACCAGCTTGTCGGGTGGTGTGGGCCGGCTGAGCTGCACGATCGTCGCGGCACTTATGGTCGCGACGTTGAAGAGCGGCCTCATCTTCATGAACGTCGCTCCGGACTGGACGCCGGTAGTCGTCGCGATACTCATCGCCCTTGCGGCATATCTGCAAGGATTCACCCCACAGATTCGGAGGCCGACATGAGTGATCTCGGTCCGCCGCTGTACGAAGTGAAAGGCGTGTCGAAGCACTACGGTGCGGTCGTCGCGCTTGACCAGGTGAGCGTGGCACTGCACGCGGGCGAGGTTGTCGGCCTTGTCGGTGACAACGGCGCCGGCAAGTCGACACTCGTCAAGGTGCTCTCCGGTGTGCACGAACCGAGCAGTGGTATGGTCCTGCTCGATGGCGTCGAACGCCATTGGAAATCGCCGCACGACGCGATCGCTGCTGGCATCGAGACGCTGTATCAAGATTCGAGCCTGGCCACGCATCTGTCGGTGAGCGCGAACGTGTTCCTCGGCCGCGAGCGCGTGCGCGGCGGTCTGCTGGGCCGCCTCGGTTTTCTCGCGCAGCGCGAGATGGACGAAGTCGCGCATGCGGACATGGAACGCGTCGGCATCGCGGTTCCGTCGACCAAGCGTGCTGTGTCACAGCTGTCGGGTGGTCAACGTCAAGCAGTCGCCATCGGGCGCGCGGTGTCATGGGCGCGCAAGGTCATCATTCTCGACGAACCGACCAACCATCTTGGTGCCCGCCAGGCGAACGAGGTGCTCGCGGTCATCCAGGCAGCCAAGGCCAAGGGCCTCGGGGTGATCTTCATCTCACACACGTTGCCTCACGTGCTTCAGGTGACCGACCGCATCGTCGTGCTCCGACTCGGTCGTGTCGTTCGCGACGCGCCCACCACGGAGTTCGATGCTGACAGCCTGCTCGGCACCATCACCGGTCTCATCGATGCCTCGTGACGTGTGCGACGCGGTTCGTTGGCCGCGTGCCCAGCGAGAGATAACGTTGTCTTTGAGGACGCAAAGATGAGCGGCACACCTCGGCCGCGACCAACCATGCGTGACGTCGCCGCGCTGGCGGGGGTCAGCCTCAAGACGGTGAGCCGGGTGATCAACGGCGAGCTCACTGTGGCGGCGGACCTTGCGGCGCGCGTGCACCGGGCCACCGAGCAGCTCGACTACCAACCAAACCTCACGGCCAGCAGCTTGCGGCGAACGGGCGGGCGTACCCGTACCATCGGAATCCTGCTCGAGGACGTTGCCAACCCGTTCTCGGCGGCGTTGCATCGCGCCATCGAGGATGTGGCTCGCCCGCGCGGGCTTGCGGTGCTCACAGCGAGTCTCGACGAGCAACCCGAGACCGAGGTGGCGATGGCACTCGCGCTCGTCTCACGGCGCGTCGACGGGCTGATCATCGCGCCCACTGGTCCCGATCAGAGCTATCTCCTGACCGAAAAGCGTAACGGCACCGGATTGGTGTTCGTCGATCGTCCTCCGCGGCTGCTCGACGCCGATGCGGTGGTGAGCGACAACCGCGAGGGTGCTCATCGAGCCACCACACATCTGCTTCGACGCGGCCATCGTCGTGTCGCGTTCCTCGGCGACTTGCGAACGATCGCTACCGCAGCCGAGCGTTTCGCGGGCTACCGCGACGCGTATCGCGACGCGGGCCTTCCGATAGACGACGCGCTGATCTGCCACGATCTTCGTACTGTGGCAGCTTCTGACGCCGCCGCCCAGCAGTTGCTGGCACTCGCCGATCCCCCGACCGGCCTGTTCGCAGGGCAGAACTTGGTGACGATCGGGGTCATTCGGGCTCTGCGCGCGCGTGGTCTGCAACGCGTCATAGCGCTCGTGGGATTCGATGATTTCCCACTTGCCGATCTGCTCGAGCCGGCGGTCACCGTTGTTGCCCAGGATCCACGTCGTATCGGCGAGATCGCAGCCGACGTGTTGTTTCGCCGCATGGACGGCGACGTCTCGCCATCGCAGGTGCACGTCGTCGCCACGCAGCTCATCGAACGCGGTTCCGGTGAGGTCCGCTTCGAAGGTTCGACGAAGCGGAGGCCGGGCACATGATCTTGGTCGCCGGTGAGGCGTTGATCGATCTGGTGCCCCGTGCCGAAAAGGACGTACGAACGGCGCATCCGGGGGGAGGTCCGTTCAACGCGGCGCGAACCATCGGTCGGCTCGGAGTTGCCGTGGCTTTTCTTGGCGGTATCTCCGATGATGTCTTCGGCTGTCGGCTCCGCGATGACCTCGCCGAATCGGGCGTCGATCTCGATCTGGTGGTGGCCACGCATCTCCCAACCACCCTGGCCGTCGCGTCGCTGGCTGACGACGGCTCGGCGACGTATCAGTTCTACCTGGACGGAACTGCGGCGAGCATCGTCTCCGATGCCGATGTGCCGCGACCGTTTCCCGTTGCGATCGACGCGGTGTACATCGGCACCCTCAGCCTGATCCTCGAACCGATTGGCTCCACGCTCACTGCTCTGGCCGAGCGACAGGCGGGCGTCATTGCCGTGGTGCTCGATCCGAACATCCGGCCCGATGCAACGCGAGACGCCGCGTCGCTGCGGGCCAGAGTGATGCGCTTGGTGCGCGCCGGCGCGATCGTCAAGGCAAGTGAGGACGACCTCGCGTGGTTGTTCGCGGGACTTGAGCTTGTAGACGCCATGCGTCAGCTGCTCGACCACGGCGCCCCATTGGTTGTGATCACGAGCGGCGCGTGTGGCGCGGTTGCGTTGCAACGCGGTGGCGAGCTCGTCCGCGTCGAGGCACCACCAGCGGACGTTGTCGACACCATCGGTGCTGGTGACGCGTTCGGCGGAGCGCTTACGGCGTGGTGGCACGACCACGGGCAGCTGCGCCGTGCCGCAGGTCTCGAGCTTCCTTCGCTGACCGATGACGAGCTGGCGGCGGCATTGCGATTCGCGGCCGACGTCGCGTCGCGTACATGCGCCCGTCGCGGCGCCGACCCGCCACGTCGTGTCGAGCTCAGCTGACGAGGGTCAGCTCGCCGCCGGATAGTTGCCTCGCGTCGCGTCCGCAGCGGTGTTTCTCGTTACCGCTAGAGCTGCGCTGCTTCGGCGGGCGGCGAGGGAGGTACGGTGACGTTGATGCGCGAGCAGGACTTCGATGAGCTGGTGCGGCGTCACGCCGGGGCCGTCACCGCATATGCGCGAGCACTTTGTCGCGATCGCTGGCAGGCCGAAGAAGCCACCCAGGAGACCTTCCTCCGCGCGTGGAAGTACCTCGATTCCTACGACAGACGTGGTTCGTTCGAGGGTTGGCTCATTCGTATCTGCCGGAACTGCGTCATCGATCTTGCGGCACGCGAATCTCGAGCGCCAGTTCCCAGTCGCGCCATTGCCGAGACTCTCGTCGAACCAGACCACGTGAGCGAGCTCCACGAGCTGCTCGCCCGGCTGCCGTTGCCACAGCGCGAGGTTCTTGTTCTGTGCCGCGTGCTTGGATATGGCTACGACAGCGCTGCGATGATTCTCGACGTGCCCGTGGGCACGGTGCGGTCCCGACTCAGCCGCGCGCGGGACAGCCTTGATTCACTGCTCCGCGACGATCAGGCGGGCACCGCATGAGCGGCTCGTTGCGTCCGCAGTGCGTCGACGCTCTACGGCGCGTCAGCGAGTCTGCGCCGAGCGCCGTTCTTGGTGATGGCGATGGTGATGCGATCGAGCTGCGCCGAGCGCGACAGCACATCGACGTGTGCCCGGCGTGCTCCTCGTTGATCGACGATGCCGGCGCGCCCGAGCGTGTGCTGCATCAACTGTCGGCGCGCCGCCCCCCGC
>JAYUFA010000567.1:0-3041 GCA_043738925.1 Actinomycetota bacterium | reverse complement strand
ATGAGCCGCACGTGACCGTCTTTGCCACGGTGTCCCACCAGGCCCTGTCGCCAACAGCGAGCTCGGCGGAGCAAACGGAGCAACTGTCCGGCTTCTTCAGAGAGATCACTCGCGTCGCCACGTGGAAGGCCTATCACCGCCACCACGCGCGACTCGACCAAAGTCGAAGCATGTGGGCACGAGACGATACGAGTGTCGCCCGCCAGCGTGATGGGACCACCCCTGCGCCAGTGTGATGGGACCGCTTCCGGGGTGTCAGTGTCGGCGTCGTGATGATCGCCGAGGGATGGGTGTGTCGTCAAGGGCGATGTTGTTGTCGATGATGTCTGGTCGTTGGCGTTTGCGGTAGGACTCGCCGTCGAGGACGAGTTCGTGGGCGGCGGATTGCAGCCGGTCGATGGCGGATTGGGCCAGGAGTGGGTCGGCCATCTGTCCGAGCCATTCGATCGGTTCTCGATTTGACGTTGTCACTGTCGCCGCGGTGCGGTGGCGTTCAACGATCAGTTCGTAGATGTCGGCAGTGTCGAGGGCATCGAGTGGTTGGAGTGCGAAATCGTCGATCAGTAACAGATCGACACGGAGGAGTTTGCGCATCTCGGTGTCGTGGCTGTTGTCCAGGCGGCTGGTGCGGAGGCGTTTGAGGAGCCGGTCGCAGCGTTCGAAGTGGACGCTGAACCGGCGGCGGATGGCGGCGTGGCCGAGGGCTGTGGCGAGGAAGGTTTTGCCGACACCGACGGGGCCCATGATCACCGCGTTGTGACCGGACTCGATGAACCGTAGTGAGCACAGTTCGTTCCAGATGCGGCGGTCGTAGGTGATCTTGGTGGTGTCGTCCCAACGGTCCAATGTCATCGTCGGGTCGAGTCCGGCGGCGTGAGCGCGCCGGTCAGCCGAGGTTGTTTCGCGGCGGGTGACTTCGTCGGCCAGGACCAGTTCGAGGAACTCGGCGTGTCCGAGGCCGCCGGTGTGGGCCAGAGCGAGGCGTTCGGGAAGGGTGTCGAGGCAGCGGCCGAGTTTGACTCGACGCAGCAACGCCTTCAGCTCAGCAGTGACCGCCGGCGCGTTCATCGGTCACCTCCAACGGCTGTGGCACCGAAACCGGGCTCCACGATCGCCTCTGATGGTTGTGGCGGGTCGGGTTCGGTATCGGGGTGCGGCCGATCCGTGGCGGTGACGGCGAAATCGGTGGGGTCGCGAGCGAACCGTCCAGCGATCACGGTGCCGGGCAACGCAGGCTGGATGATCGTCTGCTCGGTGCCACGCTCGAGCATCCGCCCGATCAGACCGACATTGACGACCTCGTGAGCCAAGGCGCTGGCGCAGGCGGTGTTGACCCGCCCGGCACCCCATTTGTTGACCAGACCCAACAGGGCATACACCTGGCGCATCTTCGTCCACGGCAACGGGATGTCCAACAACGCCGCCGCGTAGACACCGATCGCGTCGCCGTGGCCGGCGGCCATGCGCTGCAACTTGTCGAGATCACGCATCGCGTACACGGTCTTGTGCGCTGGAAGATCGTCCGGATCGGTGATCCGCCGGCCGGGTTGTTGGCGGGGATGGACCTTGACCAGCTGACCGCGTTGGAACACCCGCACCAGCGCCCGATCGGCACGCACATCGACACGCGATCCGATCAGGTTGCCGGGCAACGAATACAACGCTCGGGCAACTTCGATGTGATGATCACGATGCACCTTGGCGGTGACATAGATCGGCAAGTCATACCGTTCGGCCGGTGCCGGCAACAGGCATGGCTGCTCGTCGGTGGTGAACACCTCGATCGGACGGGCCTGGATGGTGCCATGAACCCGCATCCCGGCCCGCTCCTTGCACCACAGTTCGGCACGGCGTTGAGCGTCGTCGAGATCGACGAAGGTCTCACCGGCGAAGAACGAGCGGCGCACGAACGGCACCGTGCGTTCGACACGCGGTTTGTCCTGCGGGCTGCGGACCCGAGCCGGGTCGATGCGGAACCCGCGGGCCTGGGCGTACTCGACGAACGCCTGATTCAACCTCGGCTCGAGCGCGTCGGCGTCGACGACGATCGCTGACATGTTGTCCGGGATCACCGTGCGAAACACCCCGCCGAAGAACCCCCATGCCGCCTCGCACCCATCGATCACCACCTCGGTCGTCTGGCGGTAGCTCAACCACACGAAACAATGACGCGACCAGCCTGCGGTGAAGATCAACGCGTACACGACCCGCCGCCGGCCGGTGACCGCGTCGACGATGAAACCCATCCGACCGAAATCGATCTGCAGCTCGTCGCCCGGTTGACCATCAGCGACACGCACCGTCGGACCACGACCACGACTGCGCCCGCACACCTCGAGCACGTAGCGCTGCACCGTGCGCAACGGCACGTTGATACCCCGACGCTGCAACAACTCGTGGATCTTCACCGCCGTCAAACCGTCGTTCACCCAGTCGGCGACAAGCTGGTGGTTGCCGGCCAGCAGCCGCCACGCCTCACCACGGCCATCGCAACGGTGCGGGCGCACCGCCTCGACAACCATCCCGATGAACACATCAGACAACTGACCATCCCCGCCATCACGGACCAGACCCAACGACATCGCCGCCGACACGTAGCGACGGACCGTCTTGCGGTCCACCAGTGACAGCCGCTCGATCGAGCGGATCCCTTCCCCGGCCAACCACAGCCGCAACACTTCTCGAACCTCGAACACACGAACCTCCCGGAATGCCATGGCCGCCTTTCCGAACCCGTTGATAGGAACGGCGACCAGTGCACCCTCAACGGCACCGACGCTGGTGGACCCCGGAAAGTGGTCCCATCACTGGCGCTCAGGTGGTCCCATGCCACTGGCGCAACTCAGCTCAAAGTGGTCCCATGCCACTGGCGGGCGACATTCCTAAATCGCAGGTCGGAGGTTCGAATCCTCCAGGGAGCGCTAGAAAGTTAGCTTGAGCAGGTAATTCGCCGTGCCCCAAAGCGATACAGATTGAACCGTTCGCCACGACTAGCGGCCATGTCTCGGCGTGATTGGGAAGACCGAGGGAAGGGGGCCAGG
>JAYUFA010000566.1:0-8036 GCA_043738925.1 Actinomycetota bacterium | reverse complement strand
TCAAGGACGAAGTGTGGCCCAAGTTCCTTCGCGAGAACGCGTTGCGGGTACTGAACCTCGCGTGAGCGAGCAGCCGCGGTTCGCGCACGTCCCCGCGCTCGACGGGCTGCGCGGGCTTTCGGTGCTCGGGCCCTTGATGTTCCATGCGCGTCGCAGTGCGCTGCCAGGCGGCTTCCTCACGATCGACTTGTTCTTCGTGCTGTCGAGCTACCTCATCGTGTCGATCGCATTGAACGAATGGGATCGCACCAATAGGTTCGACGTGCTCGCGTACGCGGGCCGCCGCGCCCGTCGTCTGCTCCCAGCGCTCTATGTGTGCGCGCTCACCTTGTCGATTTACCTTGCGGTCACGGCGCGTGCGCGACAAGTGCCTCGTTGGACCGGCGGCATCGTTTCGTCGTTGGCGTACGTCGCGAACTGGCATGAGATCTTCGCGAAGGTTTCGTACTTCGAACAGTTCGCATCACCTTCGCCCGTGTACCACACGTGGTCATTGGCGATCGAGGAACAGTTCTACGTGATCGTGCCGATCGTGCTCATCCTCGCAATGCGGCGATCACCAAAGCACGGCAAGACCATTCTCGGCATCGGCGCGTTGATCGCCGCGGTCGCATCCGCGCTCTGGATGGCGTACCTGCACACCAGCGGCGATCCGTCGCGCGTCTACTACGGCACCGACACGCGGGCGCAAGGCCTGCTGATCGGCATCGCTCTGGCAGTCGGCGTGAACCGATGGGGACCGGTGCGCACCACCTGGGGACGTCGGGCAAGCATCGCCGGCGCGTACGTCGGAACGGCGTACATCGTCTACGCGATTCGAGAGGAGAGCGAGACCACCACGTGGATCTTTGATCGCGGTGGGTTCTTGCTGCTCGCCGTCGCCGCCTCGCTGATCGTGCTCGGCGTGACCCAGCCCTCGCGCGGACCATTGCATCGCGCACTGGCGACCTCGCCTACACGCGCCCTCGGCCGCATCACCTACGGCGTCTACCTGTACCACTGGCCGATCTTCCTCATCGTGATCACGCCGAAGCGTCTCGCCGAGAGTCGTTGGTGGACCGTCGCCGCGCTCGCTCTCAGCATCGCCGTCGCCACCGTCGCCTACATCGCCTTCGAGCGACCCGTCATGCGGCGGCAATGGCCGCTCGGTACAAGACCAGCGCGAGGGGTCGCGCTCGCAAGCGCAGGTGTCGCGATGCTCGCCCTCATCAGCGGCGCGCTGGTCGTTGCCAACGTACGCCGGGTTGACGACACCGTGCGCCCCCAGCCAATCCCGATTGCGCCCACCCCGGCGAGCACCCAACCAACAGCACCCGACAACGGCTCAGCGGCCGCACCGTCGCCCGCTCATCCGCTACGTGTGCTCGTGATCGGCGATTCGTTGATGCTCGAGATCGGCGTGACTCTCGAGCGCTACGCCGCGCAGCATCCCGACCAACTCGTCGTGTACACCCATGCGCATCTCGGATGCCCGATCGTGCGCGGCGGTGAAGCACGCAACGCGGAAGGCGGCATCGAACGCGTCAACGCCGACTGCAATTCGTGGGCCGATGCAGGTACCGAAGCCGACGTGCTTCACGGCAGGCTCTCCTACCCAACGGTCGTACGCCAGTTCGCGCCTGACATCGTGCTCGGTCTCGTGACCCCATGGGACGTGACCGATCGGCGACTCCCCGGTACCACCCAGTGGCAACACGTCGGCGAGACGAGCTACGACACGTTGGCCACGAGCGAATACCGCCTCGCCACGCAAACGCTCGCGGCGGGCGGCGCCCACGTGCTGTGGTTGCTTGGGCCCCATCTCGATCGGCCCGTCGTAGCCCAGAACGATCCCGCTCGCATCGACCGCCTGAACGAGCTCGCCCGTGATGCCATCACCGGCATCGACGGTGCGACCCTGGTCGACTATCCAGCGTGGCTCGGCCCAGCCGGAGCGGCGCGCGACAAGCGATTGCGCGACGACGGCGTGCACCTGTCCCAAGCCGGACTCGACGAGGTCATTCCGTGGATCGTCGGCGACGTCTTGGCGGTGCCACGCGGTAGCTGATCAGCACGGAACCTGGAGCAGGCCGATTCCGAAGGTGGGCGGTCACGGAAGTACCCTGCGGATTCGCTCATGACCGACACCGCCGCCTCGTCACCTGTATCGGCCCGCCCGCGCTTCGCCTACGTACCCGGCCTCGACGGCATGCGCGGGTTCTGGGTCGTGGTCGGCCCGATCATCTATCACGCGCGACCGAAGTTCCTTCCGGGTGGCATTCTCGCTATCGACTTGTTCTTCGTGCTGTCGAGCTATCTCATCACGTCAATTGCGCTGAACGAATGGAACAAGACCGGTCGCCTTGATCTCGTGGCCTACGCCGGACGCCGCGCCCGCCGCCTGCTACCCGCGCTGTTGCTGTGCGTCGGCGCGCTCACCATCTATCTGCGGTTCGTCGCGAGCGCGGCGCTCGTGTCGCGATGGACCGGATCACTCGTGGCCACGCTCGCGTACTCCGCGAACTGGTTCGAGATCGTTTCAGGCGTTTCGTACTTCCAACAGTTCGCGAACCCGTCGCCGCTCTATCACGCATGGTCGTTCGCCATCGAGGAGCAGTTCTATCTCTTCGCGCCGTTCTTCTTCCTCTTCTGTCTGAAGTTCTTCCGTACCCACGCCGTGCGCGTGCTCGTCGCGCTGAGCGCATTGTTCGCCTTGATCTCCGCGGCGATCATGTCGGTGCTCTATACCGGCGGCGACCCGACGCGTGTGTATTACGGCACCGACACACGCGCACAAGCGTTGTTCGTAGGCATCCTCCTCGCCGGCATCGTGCACCTCTACGGCCCGCCGCGCACGACCGCTGGTCGCCGCGTACTTGTCGCCGGCGGATACGCGTCGGCTCTCGCATTCGGCGTCGCGGTTTTCACGATCAGCGAGAAGACCAGTTGGATGTTCGACTACGGGGGCTTCCTCGCGGTCGCGTTCGTTGCGGGCCTGATGGTGCTCGCGTTGTCGCAACCATCGAAGGGACCACTGCACTGGTTTTTCGCGTGGTATCCCATTCGTTGGCTCGGCAAGGTCAGCTATGGGCTCTATCTTTTCCACTGGCCCATCTACCTGGTGGTCATCAAACCCGATCGCATGAAGACGACCACGGGCTTTGCGCTCGGTCTCACGCTCACGGTGGTCGCGGCCGGGCTCAGCTTCCACCTGATCGAACAACCCATCACGCAACGACGTGTTCCGTTCACGACCCGACGACTTCAACCGTGGCCCGCCGCGTTCGCAGCGTCGGTAGCGGTCATCGCGATTCTCGCGGGGCTGTTATCGACGAATGCCAACAAGCCGCCCGACATTCGCCAGGTGCTGATCGCTGCGCCACCTCCAAGCGCGAGCACGGCCGATCCCCTGAGTCCTGCCGCGGTGGCCCAGCCGTCGCTCGACAACCGTCCCCTTCGTGTACTCGTCGTTGGCGATTCCGTGAGCGTCCAGATCGGCGAGGCGCTCACCGCATGGGCGAACGAACATCCCGGCAAGATGGTCGTGTACAACAAAGCGCACCTCGGATGCATCGTGGCGCGCTATGGCCAGAAGCGCCTCACCGGCGCCGCTGACGGGCCCGTGGGAGACATCTG
Organism: Actinomycetota bacterium; assembly: GCA_043738925.1. Lineage (GTDB taxonomy): Bacteria > Actinomycetota > Acidimicrobiia > Acidimicrobiales > WLNW01 > WLNW01. Next base: position 4,421 of record JAYUFA010000566.1, on the reverse strand, counting down.
CTCCGCCTGGAACGATCTGGTGCCCGTTGCGTCCCTGGCCGACCCGGACGTGATCTCGTGGGTCACGGCAGTGCCGGCGTTTCGCCCCGATGTCGTGCTGGCCGAGATCACGCCGTGGGACATCACCGATCGCCAAGTGCCCTCGCTCGGTCCAGCATTCACCCATGTCGGAAATCCCGACTTCGACGCGTACGCGCAGAGCGAGTATCGACTTGCGACGCAGGTGCTCACCTCGACCGGCGCGCAAATGGTGTGGCTGAACGGCGCGCACCTCAATCGTGAGCTGACCCCGCAAACCGACCCGGCCCGCATCGACCGGCTGAACCAACTCGTGGCCGAGGCAACCGTGGGGATGCACGTGCGATTTGCCGACTACCCAGGCTTCATCGGAGCCGTCGGCTCGACACACGAGACGCAGGTACGCAACGACGGCGTGCATCTGTCCGACCGCGGGCGCGTGGAAGTCGCCAACTGGGTCGCACGCGAGTTGCTCGCGATCACCTGAACACGTTCACTCGGTGAGCCGATCGGATCAAACACGTTGAGCGCGCCGTCGCCAACGCCGATGCGCTTACCGTGACAGCAGCGACATCCACAACCAGGCGACCGCGCGGCAGCTTGTTGCTCGCAGTCGGCCTTGTCGCGGTCACGTTCGGATACATCGCGCTCCTCACCCGATCGGTTGTGGTCGACCCGACCAACGCCGTCGATGCCACGACCCAATCGCTTCGCAACGCTGAGGTGCGGGCGCTTCTCATCGAGCGGACCAGCGACGCCGTGGTAACACAGCTGATCGGCAGCATGGGTACGCGCGATCTCGCTGCCTTCGGGGTCGACGTGCGACGAGACCTCACGCCGGTTGTCGCGCAGCTCGTCGACTCCCCCGAGTTTGCCACGGCGTTCGCAAACGCAGTGCGGGCGCTGCATCGCGGCATGTTCTTTGACCACGCGGTCGAACCCGTCATCGACGTGACCGCGCTCGTCGCCCGAGCCCGCGCCGAGGCGATCACCATCAACCCGGCGTACGGCCAGCTGATCACGCCCAACGCGCGGCTTCAGGTGCAGCTCTCGGTTGGCGCGTTGCCCGATCTCACGGTCGTCAACCGCGTTCTGTCGCCGTCGTTGGCACTCGCGGCGTTCACGTTCGGAGCGTTGTGCGCTGGTCTCGCGGTAGGCGTGGGCGCCGACCGACGGCGCAACGTCCGTCGCTGCGGGTTCTGGCTGGTCGCGATCGCCAACGTTCAGCTGCTCTTGTGCGTCGCGCTCTACGAGCTCTTGACGCGATGGACAGGCGCTGGCGCACCCATCGTGCACGCGGTAGCGGCAAACCTGCTGACACCGCTCGCCATACCCGCATTGGGGCCGCTGGTGTTTGGCGTGGTGGCGCTCGTTGTCGCCCCGCATCTACAGCAACGGATCGCCGGCCCATTCGTCGCCGAGGGGCGCGCCGCATTCCTCAGCGACGCGCTTGGTGGACAAGCCGAATGGCGTCTCGACGCGGCCTTCGAACCCGAGGTGCTACGCACAGCTCCCAGCACACTCACCTATCAGCGGTGAAGGCCGAGGTGACCGGGCCAACGGCCGTCAAGGACTCGAGTTCGTGACACTCGACGACCCGACACGAACCCGGTGATCCGGCCGGGCCAACGCCCGCTACGAACGCGCAGCCCACCAGGAGTCGAGGCGCGCCAACAGCTCGTCGTGCGAAAGGTTGCCTTCGTCGCGCTTGATCGCCAACAGGTACTGCAGCGCGTCGCCGATCGCCCGGCAAGGGCCGATGCCGAGATGGGCCATCACCGCCACACCGTCGATACCCGGCCGCTCCGCGGCGATGCGCTCTTGTTCCGCGAGCTGCGCGACACGCGCCTCGAGATCGTCGATGTCACGATGCAGGTGCGCGACCTTGATCTGGCTGCGCGTCGTGCAGTCACATCGAACGAGTTGATTGAGACGCCCGAGCAGGTGGCCGGCATCGCGCGCGTAGCGACGCACGGCGGAATCGCTCCATCCGTCGGCATAACCCTTGAAGCGTCCACTCAACCGAACCAGTTCGGTGACGTCGGCGACGACTTGATCGTCATAGCCCATCGCAATGAGCCGCTTGCGGGTCATCCGTGCGCCCACGGCCTCGTGGTGACGGAACGTGACACCGCCGTGCTCGTACGAGCGGGTGCGCGGCTTGCCGATGTCGTGGAACAGTGCTCCGAGACGCACAAGGAGGTCGGGGGGCGTCTTGGCGACGACCGCGATCGTGTGCGTGAGCACGTCCTTGTGCTTGTGAATCGGATCCTGTTCCATCTGCATCGCCAACAGCTCGGGCACCAGCGCGTCCATCCGGCCCGACGTGACGGAATCCCACAGCGAACGCGAGACGTCGTCGTCGAGGAGGATTTCGGACAGCTCGTCGGCAGGAGTGCGGGTGGTGGTCGTAGTCACGATCGGTGCTCGGGAGAGATAGGTCGTCCAGTCTGGCAGCACCCGGCCCACTTGCGACAGTGAATAGGGCTCGGCGGAGAGGCCGCCCCGGCACGGCGGTGCTGTACGCGCGACGATAGGGCCATGGCTACGGTCGCGATACTCAATCAAAAGGGCGGAGTCGGCAAGACCACGGTGACATTGGGTCTGGCGTCGGCGGCCCAGGCCGCTGGGCACCGTGTTCTGGTGGTCGACCTCGATCCGCAGGCCAGCGCCACATGGACACTCGGCATCGTGCCCGACGACAACACGCTCGGTGTCGGCGACGCGATCGAAGCGGACACCAAAGGCGCCGCCGCAGGGGCCATCGTCGAGTCGGCGTGGGGTCCAACAGTCTGGGTGCTGCCCGCCAGCCACGGCTTGTCCGATCGTGAACACGATGCGGGTCGCCAGCTCGACAAACGGCTCGGCAAGGCACTCGACGGCATCGTCGACGAGTTCGATGTGGTGCTTATCGACTGCGCTCCATCGCTCGGGGCGAACACGCGCGCCGCTCTCACGGCAGCCGACCTTGCCGTGATCGTCGTCGAACCGGCCAGCTACTCCTTGCGCGGGGTCACCGCCGTTGCGGATCTGATCGACGATGTGTGGGATCGCCTGAATCCTGATCTCGACTTCGCCGGCGTGATCGTCAACAAGGTGCCGGCAGTGAGCGCCGAAGCCGATCGCCGCACCGAGGAGCTCGCCGAGATGGTGGGCCGCAAGGCGGTATGGAAGCCGGCGGTACCGCATCGCGTCATCGTCAATCAGGCGTTGGGCGAGCAACAGCCCATCCACGCCTACGGCTACAAGGCCCGCGAGGTCGTCGACGCATTCGACGCGCTCTACGCCAAGCTTCGCCGCAGCGCGAAGAGCACGAGCCAATAGGCGAGTGCGACCCAACAGCACAACGAGTGTTTGGACCGCGGAGCGGCCCAAACAGATAGTTCTCGCCCACCGCGCTGGTACCTATCGGCGCGCGTTCGAAGTGACGCGTCCGTTCGCGCACCGCCGATGAGCACCCCGCCACCACCGCTCGAGACTCCCGCGCCCATAGCGCGATCGGCGTCGGTCGTCGGGTTGGTCTGCGGCGTCGCCAGTGCCATAGCGGCGTTCGTGCCCGTGATCGCGATCCCGCTCGGCGCAGCGGCCATGGTGATCAGCTGGCGGGCAGCACACCGGGCGCGGGGCCTTGATCGCCGTACGATCTCCTTCGCAGTCGGTGGGCTCGTCGCCGGTACCGCAGGGCTGCTCCTCGGGCTTGCGTCAGCGTTCTGGGGCGGAGGCACGACACACCACGACCCGGTGACACTGAACGGCATCGAAACCTCGACGCCCGACAAGGCGCACCAGCCGCAGCTCGACCTCGACCCGGGTGCCACGTGCACGGTCGACCTCGACGGTCTGCATGCCACGGGCAGCATCACCAATCACGCCAATCGAGCGTGGGGCTACCGCATCAAGGTGGTGTGGGAGAACGAAGGCACCACGCTGGCCGACGCAACAACGCTGCTGAAACCGATTGCATCGAACGAATCGATGTCGTTCACCGTCGTGAGCGCAGCGCGGACCGGCACCGCGGCGACCACCTGCCGTGTCACCCAAATCGACCGGTCGTAGGAAACCTCAGCCTGCGAGGCGAATGAGCGTGAGGCCGTCACTGATCGGCAGCATCACGCTCTCGACGCGCGTGTCGGCGAGCACCATCTCGTTGAAGGCCCGAATCGCGATGGTGTCGGCATCGTCAGCAGTGGGGTCGATCACGCGACCGGACCAGAGCACGTTGTCGACCAGTAACACGCCGTTGAGCGACAGGCGTGGCACGATCTCGTCGAAGTACGCCGCATAGCTGGGCTTATCGGCGTCGATGAACGCAAAGTCGATGCGCTGGTCGCTTGGCAGCGCACGCAAGGTGTCGATGGCCGGCGCGATACGCAGGTCGATACGGTCACCGAGGCCCGCTTGTT
>JAYUFA010000565.1:0-8049 GCA_043738925.1 Actinomycetota bacterium | reverse complement strand
GCGACGTGCACGGCTTGCGGTTCTTCAACTTCTTGTCGGCCATCGACTGGATGCCGTCGCCCTACGGGCGCGACATGGATGCCCAGGTCGACAACGTGCTCGAGGGCAAAGAACCCAAGGTGCCCGAGGCACGGACCACCGGTGTCGCGGGTGGCGACACGCGGTTCCAGGTGTTCGCACGTGTGCACAACCTCGCCGATCACTGGGGTATCACGGTCAAGGCCGACGTACCCGACGACTCGCTGAGCATCGCCAGCATCATCAGCGTGTACGCGGGCGCCAATTGGCACGAGCGTGAGGTGGCCGAGATGTACGGCGTGTCGTTCGCCGGCCACCCCGATCCGCGCAAGCTGTACCTGCCCACCGAGTTCGAGGGCTATCCGTTACGCAAGGATTTCGCGTTGTTGGCGCGGCGCATTCGGCCATGGCCGGGCATCGTGGACGTCGAACAAATGCCGGGCGACAACGAGCCCGACGAAGCAGCAGCGGAACCTGCATGACGCTCACCGACCGTCAACAACTCGCCTATATCGCCGGCCAGGCTGCCGATGCGCGCCTGAACGTCGAGCTCGAGACCGAGGGCATGATCCTCAACATCGGGCCACAGCATCCGGCTACCCACGGCACGTTGCGCGTCATCGTCCGACTCGATGGCGAACAGGTCGTCGCGGCCGAGCCGGTCATGGGCTATATGCACCGCGGCTACGAGAAGCTCACCGAGGTGCGCACCTACCCGCAGGTGACCACGCTCATCAACCGCATCGATTGGTTGGGCAGCTTCGCCAACGAGGTGCCGTTCATCCTCGCCGCCGAAAAGCTCATGGAGGTCGAAGCTCCGCCACGTGCGCAGTGGATTCGCACCATCTTGTTCGAGCTGTCGCGCATCGCGAACATCACCTTGTTCCTCGGCGATATGGCCGCCCAGATCGGCGCGCTCACACCTGTCTTTTACGCGTTTCGCGACCGCGAGTACATCCTCAACCAGATCGAGGCGGTCACCGGTGGCCGCTTCCACCCGAACTTCGATCGTATCGGCGGTCTCAAGGACGATCTGCCGAAGGGATGGGGCGAGGAGACCAAGGGAGCGCTCCGGAAGCTGAGCGAGTTCTGCGACACGATGGAGAACCTCGTGCTCGGCAACGAGATCTTCGCGGCACGTACGCGTGGTATCGGTGTCATCCCGGCCGACATCGCGCAGGCCTACGGTTTGTCGGGCGCGAACTTGCGGGCGTCGGGTGTCGATTTCGATCTGCGTCGTGACAACCCCGTCGGCCTGGTGCACGACAAGCTCGACTGGAAGGTGTGGACCCACCCCGACGGTGATTCGTTCGCCCGCTATTGGGTGCGTCTACAGGAGACGCGCGAGGCCATCAAGATGGTCGAGCAGCTCATCGACGGCGTACCGGCCGGGCCGGTCATGGCCAAGGTGCCACGCATCATCAAGGTGCCCGCTGGCGAGGCATGGGTCGAAACCGAAAATCCGTTGGGCGCGATGGGGTACTACGTGATCTCGAAAGGTGATCTCACGCCGTTCCGCGTGAAGATCCGTTCGGCCAGCTTCAACAACGTGTCGATCGCACCCTGGGTGTTGCGCGGCGTGTACGTGCCCGATGTGATCACCATTCTCGCGAGCTTGTATTTCATCCTCGGGGACATCGATCGATGAGCTCGCGAATCGGCGTTAGAGGAACAGATCGATGAGCTTGCGCAAATGAGTCTGTTCGCTGTCCATCTTTCCTATTGGCAGTCGACCATCTTGCGCGTGGCGTTCGCGTTGGTGGCGGTACTGCTGCCCGCCGGCACATTGGTGTACGCCTACTTGTTCAAGGCGGTGAGCTTCATGCAGAGCCGTCTGGGCCCGATGGAAGCAGGTCCGTACGGTTCGATGCAGTTGATGGCCGAGGTCGGCAAGTTCCTCCAGAAGGAGGACATCGTTCCGAGCCGCGCCGATCGTGTTTTGTTCAAGGCGGCACCGTTCGTGGTGTTGATGAGCACGTTCTTGTTGGTGCTCACGTTGCCGTTCTCGGTCGACGACACGTTCGTCAATCTCAACACCGGTATCTATTTCGCGATGGCGGTGTCGTCGGTCTCGGTCATCGGCATCTTGATGGCCGGGTGGGCATCGGCCAACAAGTACTCACTGCTGGGTGGCATTCGTGCGGCGGGTCAGCTCATCGCCTACGAGTTGCCGATGATCCTCGCGGTCGTGGGTGTGGTCATCCAGGCGGGCACGCTCAACATGAACGGCATCGTCTACGCCCAGTGGCACACCAAGATCTTTGGATGGGGCGGCATCGGCAACCCGTACATCCTCACCCAGTTCGTGGCGTTTTTCATCTTCTTGATCGCGGTGCAGGCCGAACTCACCCAGACACCGTTCGACATGCCTATCGCCGAGAGTGAACTCGTCGCCGGCTACCTCACCGAGTACTCCGGGTTGCGCTTCCTGCTCTTCTTCATCGGCGAGTTCGCGACGATGGGTGTGTTCTCGGCCATCGCCTCGATCTTGTTCCTCGGTGGCTGGACCATTCCATGGGGTCCGGCGTTCGACTCGAACGTGTACAACGTGCTCGGGCCCATCGTGCTGCTCGTGAAGATGATGATCGTCGCGTTCCTCGTGGTGTGGGCGCGGTTCTCCTTTCCTCGGTTCCGTGAAGATCAGTTGCAACGTCTCGCGTGGAAGTTCTTGATCCCGCTCGCGTTGATCAACATCACGGCCACCGCCATTCTGAAGGTGGTGTTCTGATGCTGAAGCCGAAGATCCCCGGTGTGTTGAAAGGGCTTGGCATCACCGCCAAGACCATGGTCGAGACCATGTTTCCCGACGGGCCGCTCAAGCCGCCCGGACCCGCCAAGGGCGCGGTCACGGTGCAGTACCCACACGAGAAGGAAACACCCGCGCCGCGCGCTCGCGGCGTCATCGCGCTCAAAGAAGAGAACTGCACCTCGTGCATGTTGTGCGCGCGCGAATGCCCCGACTGGTGCATCTACATCGAGGCACACAAGACCAAGGCGCCACCACGGCGCGCCGGTGGTAAGCCGCGCAAGGTCAACAGCCTCGACCGTTTCGACATCGACTTCTCGCTCTGCATGTATTGCGGTATCTGCGTCGAGGTTTGCCCGTTCGACGCGTTGTTCTGGTCGCCGGAGTACGAGTTCAGCGAGTTCCGTATCGCCGACCTGCTGCACGACAAGGCGCGGCTCGCCGAGTGGATGGAAACCGTGCCCGAGTTCGAGGCGTACGAGGCCGGCAGCCAGGCCAAAGTGAAGAAGGTGCCCCGCTGATGACAGCCGGTCTCCTCGCACAGGTCAACCCCGACGGTGGTCATATCTTCGTCGCGCAGAACATCTTCTTCGGGCTCATCGCCGCGGTGATGGTGCTGTCGGCGTGGCGCGTGGTCACCACCAAGAACGTGGTGCACGCCGCGCTCTACTTGGTGATCGTGCTGGCCGGTGTTGCCGCGCAGTTCATCATGCTCGGCGCCGAGTTCATCGGCGTCACACAGGTGCTGGTGTACATCGGCGCCGTGATCGTGTTGTTCCTCTTCGGCATCATGCTCACGCGAGCGCGCCTCGGCGATGACGACACGGTCGCCCGCGAGCGCCGCCTCATGGCAGGCTTGGTGGGGCTGCTGCTCTTCGGTGTGATGTCGTGGGCCCTGATCGACGACTACCGCGACACGCACGTCAACATCGCGACGCAGTCCACCACCGAACTCGTGAGCGACTCGATCTTTTCGCAGTACCTGATCCCGTTCGAGGTCGTGTCGATGCTGCTGCTCGCCGCTCTCATCGGCGCAATCGTCGTGGCTCGGAAGGACTGAGATGCTCCTCAACGAGTTTCTTCTTCTTGCGGCGGCCATCTTCTGCATCGGCGTGTACGGCGTGTTGGCGCGGCGGAACGCGGTCATGGTGCTCATGTCGGTCGAACTCATCTTGAACGCGGTCAACATAAACTTTGTCGCCTTCGGTGCCTTCAACAAGACCGTGGCCGGTGAAGTGTTCGGCCTGTTCGTGATCGCGATCGCCGCGGCCGAGGTCGGTGTCGGCCTCGCCATGGTTCTTCTCCTCTACCGCAACCGCAAGAGCATCGACTTGTCCGAAGTCGATCTGATGAAGGGCTGATCGGTGACCTCCCTTCTTCTTGCCACCTCCGGGGTGTGGATGCTGCGCAACGCGTGGGTCATCCCGTTCGTGCCCGCGGTGTCGTTCGTACTCATCTTGTTCCTCGGCAAGCGCACGCCCGGCAAGGGCCATTGGATCGGTCTCGTAGCGGTTTCGGCCGCCTTCGTGATGGCGTCCATCGCCGGCGTGCAGTGGATCCGCCACGTGAACGCCGCCCAAACGAGTGAAGCAGCGTCCGTTGCGGCCGAGCCTGCCACGGACAAGACTGCGGCCGGAGGCTCTGGGGAGGCCGCAACCGCCGAGGAAGCGCACGCTTCGGTCGCGCCGGTGCGCAATTCGGTTACCTGGTTCGAGAACGAAGGCGTCAAGGTCAAGGCCGGCACCCTGGTCGACGGGCTCTCGGTGATGATGCTGCTCGTCGTCACGCTCATCTCGTTGCTCGTGCACGTGTACTCCACCGACTATGTCCACGGCGATCGGCGATACACGCACTACTTCGCGTTTCTGAGCTTGTTCACCGCGTCGATGCTCACCTTGGTCATCGCCGACAACACGCTGATGTTGCTCTGCGCTTGGGAACTCGTCGGCGTGTGCTCGTTCGCGCTCATCGGTCACTGGTGGGAGGATCAGGCCAACTCCGACGCCGCGCTCAAGGCGTTCCTCACCAACCGCGTCGGCGACATCGGCCTCATCATCGGTATCTCGATCCTGTACTTCGCTGCGGGCAAATCGTTCGACATCGTGCGCCTCAACGAGATGGCCAACTCCGGTGAGATCCGGCATCTCTTGTTGCTGATGGGTGCGCTGTGCTTGACCGCAGCCGTCATGTCGAAGTCGGGTCAGTTCATCTTGCACACCTGGCTGCCCGACGCCATGGCCGGGCCTACGCCCGTGTCGGCGCTCATCCACGCGGCGACCATGGTCGTGGCCGGCGTGTTCATGGTGGCGCGGCTTTACGGCGTGTTCTTCAACGGGTTCGCGATCCCCGGTTCGAGCATCAACGTGCTGGCGATCATCGGCGCGATCACCTTGATCGGCGGCGCCGGGTTGGCGTTCGTACAGAACGACATCAAGAAGGTGTTGGCCTACTCGACCATCAGCCAGCTCGGCTACATGGTCATGGCGCTCGGTGTGGGCGCGTGGACCGCCGCAACGTTTCACCTTTTCACCCACGCGTTCTTCAAGGCGTGCCTCTTCCTCGGTGCGGGTTCGGTGAGCCACGCGTGTCACCACAGCTTTGACATGAAGGCCGAGATGGGCGGTCTTCGCAAGATCATGCCGAAGACCTTCTGGACCTTCGTGATCGCCACCGCCGCGCTCTGTGGTGTCTTCCCGCTTGCCGGGTTCTGGTCGAAGGACGAAATCCTCGTCGGCACCGGCGGCTGGACGCACACGCATGGCAACGGCACCTATTACGCGATGCTGGTGATGGGCATGGTCGGCGCAGCGCTCACTGCGGCGTACATGACGCGTGTGATCTACCTCGTGTTCTTCGGCGAGTATCGCGGGCACAGCCATCCGCACGAGAACGGGCCGCGCATTACGACACCGCTCATCATTCTGGCGGGGCTCGCGGTCGTCGCTGGTTGGGTCAATTTGCCGGCCGGTTTCCTCGCCGGGTCGGTGCTCGCGCCCAAGAGCTGGCAGGTGCGGTTCGAGCACTACGTCGAGCCGGTGGGCAACTACTTCCCGGCCGTCGCGCACGGCGCGCCGAGCTGGACCCTGGCCATCGTGTCGAGCGTGGTTGCGTTCTTGGGCGCGGGCGCCTCGTACGCGTACTACGCAAAGGTCTCCCGGCGCTCGCGTGAGGAACGCGTCAAGCTCACCGAGTTGCCCGACGGGCTCACGACGTGGTCGCGCCCGGCGAAGGCCTTCCACACGCTCCTCGTCAACAAGTACTACCTCGATCGCTTGTACACCGGGGTCATTGTCGGCAGTGTCAAAGGGCCCATCGCCCGAGCGGCGTATTGGTTCAACCAACACGTGATCGACCGCACGGTAAACGCAGCCGGCGAGTACTCGGTCGTCGGCGGCAAGTTGCTCTACACGTACTTCGATCAGAAGGTGCTTGACGGAGCAATCAACACGTCCGGCAAGTTCTCGAGTGGCGCTGGCGAAGAACTGCGCCAGATCCAAACCGGCAAGGTTCAGCAGTACGCGGCACTCCTCTTCGGAGCGGCCACGGTCATCGCCGGCGTCTTTCTCATCCTCCTCACCACGTAGCGCGAAGCCAAGGACAAGCACACATGGACTTCCTGGAAACCTGGGGCATCAGCATCGCGGTGTTCGTACCGGTCATCGCCGCGCTCGTCGTGATGCTCATCCCGAAATCGTGGGGCGACGAGGCGATCAAGTGGACCGCGCTCGCCGCATCGCTGGCATCGGGTGGCCTCGGCATCGCGATGCTCGTCAACTTCAAGATCCATCAGTCCCAAAACCTTCAATACGTGGTCGACAAGAAGTGGATCGAGGCGATCGGCTCGCGCTACATCGTTGGCCTCGACGGCATCTCGCTGCCGCTGTTCCTGCTGACGCTGCTCATCGTGCCGCTGTGCATCATCTACAGCTGGAACCACTTCCCCGACCCGCACAACCCGAAGGCGTTCCTGGCGCTGATCCTCTTGCTCGAGACCGGCATGCTCGGCACGTTCGTAGCGCAAGACCTCATCTTGTTCTTCGTGTTCTTCGAAGTCGTCTTGCTGCCGATGTTCTTCATGATCGCTGTGTGGGGCGGCGACAACCGCCAGTACGCGTCGCTCAAGTTCTTCCTTTTCACGCTGTTCGGCTCGGCGTTGATGATCCTGAGCTTCTTGGCGATGTACTTCCTCGCCGATCCGCACACCTTCGACATGCGCGCCCTGCCCGGCGCGCTGCAGGGCGTGGCGCTGTCGACGCAGGTGCTGATCTTCCTCGGCATGTTCATCGGCTTCGGCATCAAGGTGCCGATGTTCCCGTTCCACACCTGGCTACCCGACGCGCACACGCAAGCGCCCACGGTCGGCTCGGTCATCCTCGCTGCCGTGTTGTTGAAGCTCGGCACCTACGGGTTCGTGCGCATCGCCATTCCGATCCTGCCCGCCGCGGCGGTGAAGGTGGCGCCGCTCATTGGCGTGCTGGCGGTGATCGGCATCATCTACGGCGCGCTCGGCTGTCTTGCCCAGACCGACATGAAGCGCCTCATCGCGTTCTCGTCGGTCGCGCACATGGGCTACGTGATGCTCGGTATTTCCACGCTCACGCAGTTCGGCATCAACGCCGCGATCTTCGGCATGGTTGCCCACGGCCTCATCACCGGCATGTTGTTCTTCCTCGCCGGTTCGGTGAAGGAGCGATATCACACCCTCGAGATCAAGAAGCTTGGCGGTCTCCTGCTCGACGCACCGAAGATGGGATGGATCCTCGGCTTGTGCACGATGGCATCGCTCGGCCTGCCTGGTCTCGCCGGGTTCTGGGGTGAGTTCCCCGCGATTTTGTCGTCGTACAGCCCTGCGAACGGCTTGAACATCCAGCTCTACCGAGTGTTCATGGTGATCGCTGCGATCGGCACCGTGCTCGCTGCCGGCTACTTGTTGTGGCTGTTGCAGCGCACCGCATTCGGGGCATCGAAGCAACAGCATGGCGACGGTCACGAACACATCCACGACATGCACGTGAGCGAAGGGCTGGCGTGGGCACCGATCATCGCGTTGATCGTCGCATTGGGCATCTACCCCGCACTGATCTTCAAGTCGACCGACGCCGCAGTCGGTAACAGCCTGGCGCCCTGCCTGGTCGACAAGACCGGCCCGACGTGTCCCGAACTCGCCAATCTGCAACACGCGGCGCGAGGCAAGTAACCCGTGCTCGCCGAAGTCCTGTTCCACGCACCGCACATCGACTACGCGGCGCTTGCGCCCGAGATCGTGCTGACCGCGGGCGCGGTGC
>JAYUFA010000564.1:0-21269 GCA_043738925.1 Actinomycetota bacterium | reverse complement strand
CTGACGGTTCTGATGTTGCGACCGCTGACTCGTACTTTGTGTTTCTCACCGAGACCAACGTCGCGCCGAAGATGTTCAACTGCGGGCATTACCACGACACTTGGGTGCGGACTGCCGTCGGCTGGAAGCTGAAGGTGCGCGACATCGTGCTGGGGTAAGAGGATGCGCCGATAGGCGCATCCGACGGAGCTGTCGTAGGAGGCGCCGTGTACGACGTGATCATCGCTGGGGGAACGGTCATCGACGGCACGGGGTCGCCGGGCCGTGCGGCCGACGTTGCGATACGCGACGCACGCATCGTGGCAGTGGCCGAGTCGGGAACGCTGGCCGAATCTGCGTCGACTCGAATCGATGCACGCGGGCTCATCGTGGCGCCCGGCTTCATTGATCCGCATACGCACTATGACGCGCAGCTGTTGTGGGACCCGGCGGCGACGCCCTCGAGCTTGCACGGCGTCACGAGCGTCATCGGCGGCAACTGCGGCTTCACGCTCGCACCCCTCGCCGAGAACGACGCCGACTTCTTGCGCCGCATGATGGCTCGCGTCGAAGGTATGCCCCTCGAAGCGCTCGAACGTGGACTCGCGTGGGACTGGCGGACCTTTGGTGACTTCCTCGATCGCTTTGAAGGCAACGTCGGTGTCAACGCAGGCTTCCTCGTCGGCCATTCGGCCATTCGCCGGATGGTGATGGGCCCCGACGCCACCACACGCGCCGCGACAACAGAAGAGATCGACGCGATGGAGATCGTGCTGCGCGCAGCCCTCGAGGCAGGCGGGCTGGGCTTGTCGACGTCGCTGTCGTACTCGCACAACGACGGCGACAATCAGCCGGTGCCGTCTCGCCAGGCTTCGCGCGACGAGTTGCTGCGCCTTGCCGCGGTCGTGCGCTCCTACGAAGGCACGTCGCTCGAGTTCATCACCAGCGGCTGCCTCGGTCAGTTCAGCGAAGACGAGATCGAGTTGATGATCGACTTGTCACGCACGGCCGATCGACCGTTGAACTGGAACGTGCTCAGCATCAACCCGGGCGACCCAAGCGTGCACGAACACCAACTCTCCGCTGCAACGCGCGGCGCGGCCAAAGGTGCCCGCATCGTGGCGCTCGCGATGCCGGAGAACGGTCCGTCGCGGTTGTGCTTTCATGACTACTTCGCTCTGTTCTCCTTGCCGATGTGGAAAGACCTTTTTGCTCTCGATATCGGTGCCCGCACGGCGAAGTTCGCCGACCCTGCCGTTCGTCGGCAGCTCGACACCATCGCCACGTCACCCGATGCCGGCGCGCTCCGCGGTCTCGCGCAATGGGCAAGCCTCGAGATCGGCGCCACCTTCGACTCCGCGAACGACGGGCTTGCGGGGCGCACCGTTGGTGCGGTCGCCACCGAACGCAGCCAGACGCCGTTCGATGCCATGTGCGACATCGCCGTCGCCGACGGTCTCCGCACGATCTATTGGACACCGGTGGGCTCAAGCGCACGCGTCGCCGTCGCGCGCGCTGAGGTGCTTCGCGATCCGCGTGTGCTCGTCGGCGGCTCAGACGCGGGCGCACACCTCGACCGTATGTGCGGCGCGCGCTATCCCACGATGTTTCTCGCCGGCCTCGTACGCGAGCACGGAGCGATGAGCATCGAGGAAGCTGTGCGTCTGATGACCGATGTACCGGCGCGCTACTTCGGATTGCGCGATCGTGGACGCATCGAGCCCGGAGCGTTCGCCGACATCGTGGTGTTCGACGCAGCGACCGTGGCCGCCGATCGCATCGAGAATGTCGCCGATCTTCCCGGCGGCGCGCAACGGCTGACCTCCGCAGCGATCGGGGTCGAGCACGTGCTCGTCAACGGCGTGGCCATCGTTGCCGCCGGCGCGCTCACCGGAGCCCGCCCCGGCGTGGTGTTGCGATCAGGTCGCGACATCGACCCGATCCGAGTCTGAAGTCTTCGCGGTGACGATGAGCGAGTCAACCGCCATGGCACCGACTGCAGAGACAATCACCGGATTGAGGTCGAGCTCGAGGAGACGATCGCCGCACGCGGTGGCGAGCCGGGCCACCGAAAGGATTACACCCACGAGCGCATCGATGTCGCCAGGCGCGCGCCCTCTGGCGCCGCGCAGCAAGGCCACCCCGCGGAGCGAATCGACCATCTCTCGCGCGTCGCGTTCGTCGAGGGGCAGCGGTCGCACGGCGACATCGCGCAATACCTCGGCGAAGATGCCGCCCGTGCCCACCATGACCGCGGCACCAAGCTGACTGTCGTGGGTGATTCCCACGATCATCTCGGTGCCCTCGCTGGCCATCTGCTGCACGAGTACCCCGTCGATCAACGCCGCGGGGTCAACCAACACGGCGCGGGCCATCAACTCGTCGAACACCTGGCGTACCGCGGCGGCGGAATCGACGCCGACGCGTACCAGACCGACGTCGCTCTTGTGTGGGAAGTCGGCCGACGCGATTTTCATCACCACGGGGTATTCGAAGCGGTCCGCGGCCGCGACGGCGGCGTCGGCCGATGTCACGACCGACTCGCCGATCAGCGGCACGCCGAACGACTCAAGCAGAGTTCGTGAAGCGACCGCGTCGAGCGTGCCGCCGCTGTCCATCGCCCGCGCCGCATCGGCGGAGAGCGCCGCTGGCATCGATGCACGAGATCGCAGCAGCGGCCGCCGAGCCTGGTATTCGTAGAACGCACGCAGCGCGCCGAAGCAGTTGCGGAACGACCGAAAGATCGGCACTCCCGCTGCGATCACATCGCCGAACGCAGGCTCTTCGATCTTGTACGAGTTCCATGTGACGATCACCGGCACCGGCGCGGTGGGGGCCCAGACGCGGATGTCGCTGGCCAGTGCGGAGGTCATCGGTCCGAGTGGCGCGGTCAGGCCGATGACAAGAACATCGACGTTCGGATCGTTGGCGACGAGATCGAGAATCCGTAGGCGAGTGTCCTGCGGAATCGTGAGCACGAGCGCGCCACCGTTGTCGACCGGATTCTCGACGGTGAGATAAGCCGGGATGATCTCGTGGAGCTTGCGTTGCGTCTCGTCGGTGAGCGCTGGCAGCGCGATGCCAGCCTTCTCGGCCTGTTCCATCATCAGGGTGCCCGACCCGCCGGAGATCGAATACATGCACACGTTGCGGCCGGTGTCGCTCGGCAGCTTGGCGAACAACGACGCTGTGTCGAGCAGCTCATCGAGGTCACCGACGCGCGTGACGGCGTGCTGCGCGAACAATCCGTTGACGACGGCGTCACTGCCGGTGAGATGCCCGGTGTGCGAGCTGGCCATGCGCGCACCCGCTTCGGTCTCGCCGATCTTGAGCATCACCACAGGCTTGTTGTTGTCGTTGGCCGCTTGCAGCGCGATGCGCAATTGGTCTGCCGACGTGAAGCCTTCGACGTACGCGCCGATGACCTGGGTGTCGTCGTCGTACGCGAAGTATTCAAGGAAGTCGGCCAGCTCGAGGTCGACCTCGTTTCCTGTGGGCACCCACCGCGAGAACGCGCTGCCGAACTCGGCGCCTTGCACGACGGGGCGGCCGTTGTGCCCGCTCTGGGTGAGGAGTCCGATCTTGCCGCCGCGGTTGCCCGCAACATCGGCCATGGGCTCGAAGGCGTTCGTGTTCGTGTTGGGTCCGAACACGCGGATGCCCCACTTCTTCGCGCGCTCGCCGAGATCGCGTTCGATGGCGGCACCCTCCGCGCCGACTTCGCTGAAGCCCGAGGTGAACACCAACGCGTACCGAATGCCCTTCGCGCCCAACTGATCGATGATGTCGGGCACCGCGGCCGGGTTCACGTTGATGACCGCCAACTCGACGGGATCGGGGATCTCGATCACGCTGGTGTAGATCGGGATCGATCCGGCGATCGTGCCGCCCTTCGGGTTCACGAGGTACCAGCGTTGCCCGAAGCGGTCGTAGCGTTCGTGAAGCGAGGCGAGCGTCGCGGTGTCGGCTCCATCGACCCGGCCGATGATAGCGGTGCCGTTCGGGTGGAAGAAGTGGTCCAGATCGGTGCGCCGCTGCGCCATTCGTCGCTCCCTCGATTGCCGCCTGGACACTACGCTCCGCCGCGGCGCGGATGCCCACCTCACCCGCCGCCACTTGTCTCGACGAAACGGCGGTACCAACGTGAAAACCCTCGACAAGCGAGTGATTGTGGTCACCGGCGCCGGCCGCGGGGTGGGTCGTGGTATCGCGTTGGCGTTCGCCGCTGAGGGTGATCGTGTTGCCGTGCTCGAGCTCGACCCGGCGACGGCGGCCGACGTCGAGGCCGCATTGCGTGCCCGCAGGGTCGATGCTCTGGGAATCACCTGCGACGTCGGTGACCGCGTCGCAGTTGACTCGTCTATCGCGGCGATCGTTGCTGCCTGGGGACGCATCGACGTGGTTGTCAACAACGCGCAATCGGTCCGCTTCTCCACCGTGCTCGATGCGACTGATAGCGACGCCGACGTGATGTGGCGGTCGGGCTTTCTTGGCACGATGCACGTGATGCAGGCCGCCTATCCGCACCTCGTAGCCAGTGGTGGATCGGTGATCAACCTGATCTCGGGCGCCGTGCAGGGTGGCCTCGGTGAGAGCGGCATCTACGGCGCGGTGAAGGCAGCAATACGCGTACTCACACGTGCCGCTTCTACCGAATGGGGCCCGCACGGCATCCGCGTGAACTGCATTTCGCCGTCGGCACAGACCGCCGCTCTCGACACATGGAAGGACCGCTACCCCGAAGCGTACGAAAAGCGTGCGAACCTCATCCCCCTGGGTCGCTTCGGCGACCCGGAGCACGACATTGGTCGCGCGGTGGTGCTGCTGGCGAGCGCAGACGCGCGCTACATCACTGGCTCAACGGTCACCGTCGACGGAGGCGCGTACTTCTTGTGACGACTTCGTCGGTGATCGAGCTATCAGCGCCGCGATGGACACGTTTCGCGGCGGTGATCTTCGTTGTCGCGTTGGCGCCGCTGTGCTGGTTGGGCGCGGGCACCGATCTCGACGCGGGGTCGGTCCTGTACTCGGGCCGGCGGATTGTGCATGGCGCGTATGTTGCATCACGGCCACCGGGGTCACCAGTGCACGAAGCCATCGCTGGCGCGCTTGACGCGGTGTTCGGTGGCTGGGCCGTGAACCTCTTGTCTTTGTTCGCCGCGGTCGTGCTCTGCGCGGCTGTTTGGCTGCTCCTCGCGCGCGAAGGGGTGCCACGTCCCTGGCTCGCCGCCGCTCTCGTAGCCGCGAGTCCGTGGTTTCAGATCGCGTCGACATCCACGGTCGATTTCGTGGTCGCGGCAGCGTTGTTGGCCTGCGGTGCCCTCGCGCTACGACACGGCCGTTCGGTCACCGCCGGGGTTCTGTGCGGGCTCTCCGTCGGTATGCGCGTGTCCGGGGTGCTCATCGTGATTGCGATGGTCATCGCCGAGGCAACCGGTGACGGTAGGCAACGTCGTCGAGCATTCAACACGTTGGCAATCGCAGGTGCGATCGGCGCGCTCGCGTTCGTACCGCCGTTTCTTGCCGCGAACGATTCGGTCGCATTCGCGCAGAACGACTTTCGCGCGGGCTCGGCCGTCTCTCAGATCGGACGGGCGGTGGCCAAGAACGTTGCGTACCTCGGCCCGCTCGCGGTGATCGCCCTGATGTTCGCGGTGCCGGCGGTTTGGTACTTGCGCACCCAGTGGTCGCAACGGTGGATCGTGCGTTTCGCGACGATCGGCTTCGTGCTCTCCGAAGCGCTCTTCGTCCGGTTCCCCTGGAAGATGGGGCATCTGATCCCGGCGATGGTGTGTCTCGCGTTGTTGCTGGCGGAGGCGCTACGCGATCGACGCGTGCTGTTGACAGCGATCGTCGTCGCGCAGCTTGCTATCGGTGTTGTCAACGTCGAGTTGTTGCAGCCCGACGTGCCGAACTCGGCGACGCGCGCGAGCATCACCTTTCGGGTGCGTCCCGGGCCGCTGGTTGTTGATACGCGCTGTCGTCTCGACGATCGTGACGCGGCGCGCACGCGCGATGTAGCGCGCACCGAGGCCGTGTGGAACTGCGCGAAACCGTGGGGTACCGGCCGCTGATCAACCGGCCTGGTTGTGGACACTGATGGCTTTGGCTACTGCGTCGCCAGCGAAGCGCAGCCCGCGATCGGTGGGGTGAAAGCTGTCGCGCAGCTCGGACGTTGTGACGATGCCGTTCACCATTGGCTCGGGCGAACAAATGCCGTTTGGGTTGTCGCGAACACGACGCACCACCCCGGCTTGGTCGGTAACCACGCGTGGCGCGATATCGAGCCCGGTACGCCACTCGACTGTCGTGACGAACGGTGTTCCCGCCCGAGCGTTGGCCGCGGTTGCCGCCGCGATGATGGTGGTGTCGAGGCGGTCGGTGGCCGCGTTGGCGAGGTCGCGATTGATCTGATTCAACGGCGCAGTGGTCTGGATGCAGGTGGCGTCGGGCTGCGCCGGGAAGGGGATCGGATAGGTCAGCAAATACACCTGACCGCGGGGCGCGAGCTTGGGCCTCAGCGTGATCAGCGCGTCGGCTATGCGCTGTTGCAACACGTCCCAATCGCTGCGGCCCGGCTCGTGGGTGAATCCAGGGAATTGATCGGTGTCCTGGTCGAGGCTCCGACAGCCGCGCGACAAACAGCCGACGAGTACCTGGCTGAACCCGAAATCGTTGCCGCCCATGGTGACGCTGATGGCGTCGGCTGACGCGGGCACGATCGTGGTCGCTTGGGTGTTGACTACGTCGCGAACATCGGCTCCATCGCACGAACGCAGGTCGAGCGCCACGGGTTGGCCCTTGGCGCGCAAGGTAGCTGCGCCGAAGACGGCGAAGGCACCGGCCGGGTCGCGCGAGCAATTGTCGGACACCTTCACCTCGGGCGTGCTTGCACCGTTACCCGCGCTGTACGAATCGCCGAGTGCCACCCACGTGAGCGCGTTCGGCGGGGCGGTGGTGGTCGATGTCGGCGACGTGGAGGAAGTTGACGCCGTCGTTGACGCGGCCGCTGAGTTTGAGGACGTCGTAGGTGTGGCAGCCGTCCTGGGCGAGCCGCTACAGGCTGTGGCAGCCATCACGCCGAGCGCGAGTAGTGAAACGCCAAGCGCATGGCGCGACCGCCGAGCGGGTCGCGGCGGTGTGATTGTGGTCGTCGGCATCAGGGTTGCAGGCTACGTGGCAGCAGTCCTACGAAGTGCTCAGGCCCGTCGGAAGCGGCGCCGGTGGCTCAGCAGCGACGTCGACGCTGATTCGCGAGACGCGGCGAGCGATCTCGGCGAGCAACGCCAGAACCAACACGGCCAGGCCGATCATTTCGAGCGAGTCCGAGACCGCCGTCGTAAGTCGAAACTGCAGCGATGTCTCGCCGTACAAGTTGATGATGCGGCCTTTGACGAGTTCGAGGCCACCGGAGCCGCCCGCGAACAGCCCGCCGCCGACGATGAGCCGCAGCCGCAGATCAGGTCGCAGCGCCAGCACGAACGGGATGAACGTGACACAGACAAACGCGGCGACCGGCAGGTAGACGAAGACCCACGAGTAGTGCAGGATGCCCCCCGCCGCGTTGTGATGTGTTCCCAACGCCGACGCGAGTGACTGATGTATGTACGCCATCTCGTCGAGCATGAGGAACATCGTGACGAGCGCGAGACGCGACCAGTGCCGCGCCCATTTGTCTTGGCTCTGGCGTGCGCAGCGGCTGAGAACCCATGCCGAGAGCGCGACGGTTCCCAGCGTGAGCACCTTGAAGCCGGTCGGGAAGTTGACCTTTACGTCGGCATCGAAGAAGCGTGCGACCCCCATGGCCCTGCCCGACCACATCATGAACTGGGCGACGAACGTGCCGAGCACCAGCACGGCGGTCAGGCGCGCGAGAACGCGACGAGCAACGCCGTGATCGAGATGCAACGCGAGCCCGGGTGCTGCGGCGTCGGTGCGAACTCCCTCGAGCGCGTCGGCGGCGTCGGGTTTCGGAAGTCGCTGCGCTATCGCATGCATCATCAAACCACCCTGACAACCTGCCCGGGATGCGGCAATAGGCCACTCGGATCACGAGTGATGCGACCGCGCCGTTGTTACACGTCCTTTCGATGTAACACGCGGCTGACGATGTTGTTTCGCCTTGAGCTGGATGGCGCGTCGGGTCGGCCGCGCACCGCGCGCAGGCGTTCTTCGCGCAAGGCGACCGCAGTCGGATCGACCAGCGGTGCGAGCGGAGCGCCAACCGCCCAGGCCAACAAAAGATCGGCGAGCGCGGCGTTGCGGGCCAACGCTGGACCGTGCAGGTAGGTGCCGACGACGCGGCCCTGCACGACGCCTTCGTGGCCGCTGCCGTCCCCGTTTCCGATGCCGCGTTCGACGCTTCCGAGTGGCTGGGCGCTCGGGCCGATGGTTGTGCGACCGTTGTGGTTCTCGTAGCCGGTGAGCACCGGTAGGTCGAGAACGGTCGGCATCACCAACAACTCGCCGACGGCGCGCGTGTCGCCGGCGCGCGTGTCGATGTCGATCAAGCCCAAGCCGGCAACGGTGCCACTTGCCGCCGCAAACGTGTGGCCGAGGATCTGCATCCCGGCGCAGACCGCGAAAACGATCGCGTCTCGCTCGACGAGCGCCTGGAGCGTGCCGTCGGCTCGCAAAAGGTCGACGGCGGTCGTTTGCGCGAGGTCCTCGCCGCCTCCGAGCAGATACAGGTCTCCGGCGCTCGGCACCCGTTCGCCCGGCTCGACCGCGACCAGTTCGGCGGCAATGCCGCGACGCTCAGCGCGCGATGCAAGCACGAGCGCGTTGCCGCGATCGCCGTAGAGGCCAAGCACGGTCGGATACACGTGCACGATGCGCAGCGCCGAATCACCAGGCAATGTTCAGCGCCTGCAACAGATCGTGGAACGCCGTGTATGTGCCGATCACGTTGACGGGGCCCGGGGCGAGCCCACGAACCGCAGCCAAGGGGTCGGGATCGATGGTGCAGGTGACGCCCGCTGTTTCGAGTCGCAACGCGAGGTCAAGTCGTCGATCGCCGCTTGCGATGACCGTGCGGTCGCCGAGCCGCTCGAAAGGGACATCCCAAAGCCACGATGTGTCGCGCCCGTCTGGACCGCGCGCGTTGATGCACAACACGACGGCCGCATCGGGTGCATCGAGCGCGAGATGCAGCGCTTCGTTCCACGAAGCGGGATTCTTCGCGAGAAGCAGGCGCGTTGGGTGGCCCTCGATGTTGACCATGTCGAACCGGCCGTTGACCGCGCCGACCGCGCGTACGCGCTCGAGCGCGCCCACCGCATCGTCGCCCTTGGCCACGGCAACTGCGGTTGCGAACGCGGCTTGTGCCTCGCTCGATCGACCGGGTAGCGCGAGGTCGAGGGTCTGCGCGAAGTTGTCCGGTCCGTGCAACACGTGGCGGTCGACCCACCACGCCGCGGTTGGGCGACACGACCCACACGCACAGTTCCAGTCGCCGTCGTCGGCGATGGGCCGCACACGCCCACATTGCGGACACAACGCGGCGTCCTCGCGCCACCAGTACCCCCCTTGCACCCAGATCACCGGATGATGCTCGCCGACGGCCCACACCACGAGCGGATCATCCGCGTTCGCGACAACCGTCAGCGGCCACGTCGCGCCGGCCAGCCAGTTGCGCCACGCTTCGGCGACGCGGCGAATCTCCGTGATGCGATCAAGCTGGTCGCGGCTGATGTTCAACAGCACCAATGTGCTGGCTCGCATCTCCTCGGCCACGCTGGGTACATACAGCTCGTCGACCTCGAGCACCAGCTCGGGCGCGTGAGACATCGCGGGCTCGACCTGACCGCTTGGCAGGTTCGCGCCTCGTGTGGCCGCTACGTCGTGTTCGGCTCGGAGCGCTTCGGCGACGAGACGCGTCGTCGTCGTCTTGCCGTTGGTGCCGGTGACGACGGTGACCGAACGATCGCGGGCGAGCTCACCGAGTAGGCGCGGGTGGAGAGCGAGCGCGACCCGCCCCCCGATCACCGTGCCGTGACCGCGCCCGAGTCGGAGTGAGAGCGTGCTTGTCGCACGCGCACCGAGCACCGCGACGCGCGCCCGTAGGGACCGTCGCCCCAGACGTGTCACCCTGCGCTCCGTCCGGGAGGGGCCCGGGCCGAACGGGATTGGGCTCACGCGCCTGCGGCTTGCAAGGCGCGCCAGACGCGCTCACCGGTGGCCGGCATATCGAGGTGTTCAACGCCGAGATGGGCCATGGCGTCGACGACCGCATTGATGACACACGGGGTGGCGCCAACCGCGCCCGACTCGCCGATACCTTTCGCTCCGAGTTCGTTGATCGGCGTGGGGGTGGCCATGTGCACGAGCTCGAAGGACGGCAGTTCGGCCGCGCTGATGGCCGAGTAGTCGGCGAAGTTCGACGTGAGCGGATTGGCGTCGGCGCTGTAGACGATTTCTTCCACGAGGGCCTGAGCGACACCGGCGGCCATGCCGCCGTGCAACTGACCGTCGAACAGCAACGGGTTGAGCACCGTGCCCGCGTCGTCGCAGCCGATGAGGCGCAGCAAGGTGACGTGGCCGGTGTCGCGGTCGACCTCGACCACGGCGAGGTTCGTGCCGAACGGGTAGGTGGGCGATGCCGCTTCGAACGCATCCTCCGCTGCGAGCGCGCCGCCAGCGGCCGCGGTGATGTCCGTCCATGTTTTCGCGATGGCGGGCGCGCCCGCGACATGGAAGCGGCCGGCGTCCGCGTCGAGCACGATGTCGTCGGGCGATGCCTCGAGCAACGTGGCCGCGAACTGCTTGGCTTGGTCGACGACGAGGAGCGATGCCCGGCCGACCACCACGCCACACACCTGCGCCGAGCGCGACCCGCCGGTGACGCCACCCGCGGGATCGCGGTCAGTGTCGCCCCAGAGCACCTCGATGCGGTCGATGGGAATGCCGAGCCGATCGCTCGCCACCATCGCCCAACTCGTGACGTGACCTTGGCCGTGGGGTGTACTGCCGGTCCACACCGTGGCCGAGCCGTCAGCGTTGACTTGCACCTTGGCCGGTTCGGGGCCGGGCATCGCGCCAGTGATCTCGACGTAGGTCGACATGCCGATACCCATGAGCTTGCGGTCGCCCGCCTCACGGCGTCGGGCCTGCTCGGCGCGAAGCTCGTCGTAGTGCGCGGCGCGCAACGTGCGTTCGAGCGACTCGATGTAGTTGCCGCAGTCGTACACCGTGCCGGCGGCGGTGGTGACGGGGAACGCGTCGGGTGCGATGAAGTTGCGGCGGCGCAGCTCCGCGGGATCCATGTGCAGGCGGCGGGCCAGCACGTCGAGGGTGCGCTCGATGGCGTACGCCGCTTCGGGCCGCCCAGCGCCACGAAACGCGCCCACCGGCGTGGTGTTCGACACCCACGACTGCGACGTGTAGGCGATGCGCGGGATGGCATAGACGCCCGACGACATCAAGAACGTCATGCCAGGCAGGCCTGAGCCCATGTCGGCGTATGCGCCCGCTTCCTGATCGATGTGCATGCGGAGACCGACGATCTTGCCGTCGCTGGTTGCGCCGATCTCGATCGTTTGCTCCTGGCCGCGGCCGTGGGTCATAGCGAGCAAATTTTCGCTCCGGCTCTCGGCCCACCGCACGACTCCGCCGTGGTCGAGCGCCAGCTTGGCGACGACACACTCCTCGCTCGACACGCCGCCTTTGGCTCCGAATCCGCCGCCGACGTCGTACGCGATCACGCGCACCGCCTCGGGAGCCAGGCCGAAAAGCCCACACAGGGCGGTCTTGGTCGTGGTCACCCCCTGCGTGGACGCGTGGTACGTGAATCGTGTGCCGTCCCACTGCGCGGCGCAGGCGCGACCCTCGAGCGGCGCGGGCGCGATGCGGCGGTTGATCATCGTCTGCTTGACGACGACGTCGGCGGTGTCGAACAGGTCGTCGACGGCGGGCAGCATGACCGCGGCGCACGCGTTGGTACCGATCTCGGGAAACAACAACACGGTTTCGGCTTTCGACTGCGCCATGTCGTGCACCGCCGGCAAAGGCTCGTAGTCGATCACCACGAGCTCGGCCGCGTCTGCACCCTGGTACTTCGTTTCCGCGAGGATCGCGACGACCGGTTCGCCTACGAACCGCACGCGGTCTTTGGCGAGGGGCCAGCGATAGAACCGTTGGTCGACATTGGGAAAGAAACTCGGCGCAGGGATCGGGCCGAAGTTGAGCGTGTCGGCCGTGTACACCGCGACCACGCCGGCGGCTGCGGCCGCGGCGGTGATGTCGATCGATGCGATGAGCGCGTGCGGTACGGTCGAGCGCACGAACGTGACGTAACGCGAGTTGGGTAACGCCACGTTGTCGACGTAGCCGCCCCGACCGCGGAGCAGATGTGGGTCTTCTTTGCGAATGACCTTGTTGCCGAGGATGCTCATGGCGCTGAGTCTCGCATTTCGGTCGATGGCGCGCCCGGAGCTTGGGCAATCGAGCTCGCCCGGGCTGAGTATCGCATCGGGCACGGATGTTGGCTGCGCGCCACACCGCCGATCTGCACAGCGAGCGGTACGACCTCGGCGAAATCGGGCATGAGGTCGTAGACGTCGGCGAGGCGTTCGGCCGACCGGCACATCGCAGCAAGCGAGAACGGTTGTGCCGGGCAGGTGTGCTCGCCGTGGCCGAAGGTGGTGACCAGTTCGCGCGTCGGCAGTTGCGCCTCGTCGGTGAGACGGCGTCGGGTCCATCGATCGGGGTCGTAGTTAGCCAGGCCGGGCATCGCGGTCGTGTTGGTGAGCGGCAACAGGGTGGCGATTTGCGCGCCCGGGGCGACCTGGTAGGTGTGCTGCTCGTCGCGCACCTGGGTGGGTTGCAGCACCGCACGGAGCATGATCGAACGTTGCCCGAGTCGCGTGGATTCGAGGGCGCATCGCTCGACGAGCCCGGCTTCGTGTGCGCGCACACGCGCCAATACGCCGGGATGCAACGCAAGCTGCGCGATCATCCAGCCAGACGCCGCGAACAGGTTCGACATCGAGCCCAGGTGTACGAGGATCACGTCGCGTGCGATGCCGACGCTGCGATGCGGCTCGGCCACGTCGGCCCAGCGTTGCATGATGCGTGCGAACAGATCATGGGGGCGCTGATCCGGTGGGAGTGCGTCTCGCGCCGCGATGGTCTCGGCGAGCAACAACTCGACATGCGCCATTGCAGCACGCTCGGCTCTCTTCCCGCCGTCGGCCACCTTGCGCATCTCATCGGGATGTACGAATGCAGCCGAGCCATCGAGCTCGTCGAGCGACGCCACGAGCTCCTCGAAACGCGGCGCGGACGACGGCGTCTCGCCCGCCCAACTGGCGAGGCCCATGCGATGGCCGATGCGCCGCGTCAGAGCGAACACGTCAATCGTGCCCGAAGGTCCCATTTCGGTGAACGTGACAGCCATCGCGGCGTCGAGCTGCGCGAGGTAGGCGCGCACGTCCTCGCGGCCGAACAGCTCGTGCATGATGGTGCGGCGGCCGTCGAACAACTCCTCGGGCAACTTGCGCACGATCATCATCCAGTCGGCGACACCCTTGCTTGCGTGCGACTCTGGCAGCTCGTAGAAGCTCTTAACGCCCTGCGACGAGAACAAGAACAAGGTGCGCTGTGTCGGGCCTTCGACCACGAAGGTGTCACCGTGCGTGGCCCGCGCCGCGGCGAGCGTGCCAACCGGGTCCTCAAGCTCCTCGTCCCACGGCAGCGCTGTGCCGGCCACAGGCGGCATGGGGTCGATCGAAGGCAACACGTCGTTCATAGCGGCACGTCCACATCGTTACGCAACTCGCGTCGGTCGCCGCTGACGATACGCACCGGAAGCCGCGTCTTCGACACGCTTCGCCGTACTACCCGACCGATCAGCGACGGCGCTACGACCCGTCAGGCAGATGAGCCGACGGCCTCGGGCGTGCGCTCGACGACCGGTGTCGGCTCGACCACCCCATCGTCCGCAGCCGCAGCCGCAGCCGCAGCCGCAGCCGTAGGCGCAGCGACCGCAGCGACGTCGGCCGCGTCGACCTCGGGCACGGGCTCTTGCACGAGGGCCTCGCCGACGGTCTCAAACGGCTCGGCGGTCACGGATTCGTCGACCGACTCGGTGACCGACTCGATGACCAACGGCACGGGGTCGTCCTCGGGAATCGGGGTACGTACGCTGAGCTTGCCGAACACGGTGTGACCCACGACGACGAGCTTCGGTAGATGCGAGGGTTCCGTGTCGGACGCGGCGACCTCGCACGTTGCCGACGCAAGAAACGACATGCCCGAAAGCTCGACGTCGGTGCCCTCGGGCACGATCAGCGTGACCTTGCCGAACACGCAGACGACGTTGATCTCGACCGTGTCGCCGGTGGCCTCGGCCTTGCGGAAGTCGAAGAACGAGCGCGCGAGCACGGTGAACATCGAGGTGCGCGGGGCAACCGTCCATCGGTCTCGCCGCTTGCTCTCGGCGAGCACCGAGATGATCCGACTTGATTCGACGTCGTCGCTTTTCACCTCTTCGGCCACGTACCGCTCCATTCGCGAAGGCACTTCCGCGGATCATCGGCAGGTTGGTCGCCGCAACGAGTGGCGACCGTGGCTCGTTGAGCGTTTGTTGTGATTGGGGGTAGCGACGGGCCTATCTCGGCCACGGCTGGGCCGAGTAGTTCCGGCCGACCATGCCGACATCGAGCAGGGTCTGCCAGCGCGTGTGGCGTCGATGAAAGAACCGGATGAACTCGCGATCGCGTCCGGCGTCGTTGCGCGAGATCAGGTCCTCGAGCGCGGCGTCGCACTCGGTCCACGTGGTGGCGCGATAGCCGAGCATCACGGCCGCGTCGTCGAGATCGGCTGCTTCCATCGCTGCGCCAGTGGCCGCGACACGCGACAGGAATACGTTGGTCCGTCGTGCCACGTCCAGACGGAACTGTTGCTGCGGATCAGTCGGCGCGATGTCGTGCAAGGCCGCAGCAATCATGGGGTATCCAGTCGCGAAGCGCCCGATCTCGTCAACGAACGAGGGTGTCGGGTCGAGATCGACGCCCAACAGGTCCGCCATCACCTCGAGTGCGACGCGTGCGAACTGCACGTACCAAATGAGGTAGCGAACGAGATCGATATCAGGTGGTGGATTCGCAAGCACATGCGAAATCGACATCGGCGTGCAGATCGCAAATCGCACGGTGTGGAAGTCGATGGCGCGGCGATCGATCGACTCGTCGGTAACACGTTCGTAGTGAGCGAACGCGCGACCGAGATCGCCCAGCGGCTCGGCGAGATCGCGAAGGCGCATGCACGCGAGGTCGTGCAACGGGTCGCCCAGGAAGGCAAGTTCGAGATCGATGATCGACGTGACGCGAGCGCCGTCGAAAAGAAATTGGCCGGAGTCGCCCACGACGAGTGACTGCGCCACGTCGCGCGTCGGCGCGTTGCGCCGCAGCCAGCACAGCACGAACTCGATCAGCGGTTCGGGCCGAGCCTTTTGCGCGCGGTAGGTCTGCTCCCACCGGTCGAGATCGGCGAATGCCGGGTTTGCGGTCGAGCGCGTCAAACCTTCGCGCTCGAATGGCTCGGTGCCGATCCGGTGGATCTTCGCGAGCCAGCCCATGTAGTCGTCAAGTACCGCCGCCGGATCATCACTGCTTTGTGCCGTCGCCAGGTTCGCTCGTCCGGCGACTCTTTCCATGACGAGGCCACGCGGTTCGGGACACAGCCCGTACACGTGCGGCACGAGAATGTCGTTTGCTTCGAGCACGCGCAGCACGGTGTGCTCATGCTCGAGTCCGTACACGCCGTGATCAAGTGCGCCGCGATCGCCGCGGAAATACAACGGTAACGTGATGCCGTCGCGCTCGGCATCGACGAACCATGCGGGCCGCCACCGCGGCTGTCGCTCGCACGCGACGACGCGGCCGCCGATGATGCGCTCGATCCAGTCGACCATCTCCACCTGCGCATCGTTCACCGTCGTCAACCTAAAGCCTCGATCCACCGACTGCTTGGGTGTGAGGTAGGTCGCGTGCCCGCCTGAAAGGCTCCTTGGCCTGGGACTGGACGAGGACGGACTGGGACGATCAGTTCCATCGCCGTCACGGAGTCGTCGAGTTCGCGATCTGTGATTTGAAAGAAGGCGCCGGGCTTGAGCGCGTCCTGTCAGGGAACTTCGCGGCGAACAGTGTCTGGCTGCAATGAGCGGTCCTCGCGCGCAACCTGATCCGCTGGACAGCGATGCTGGGCGATATCCGCGTCGATGACAAGGATGACCGGGATGACCAGTTGATCGTGGCGCGCACTATCCGCGTCCGGCTCCTTGCCTATGCGGCGTCTCGGCGCGGGTGCTCGTGGGCGCGTCGTACCGCTGGCGGTTTGACCGTGGGCTGCTCGCCTGTTGGCGGGTCGGCCGCGTTCGGTTCGGGGGGCGGTTGGTTGGCTGATGGCCCGTCCCTGTTGGTCAGCAACACATCGATACGGCCCGCCAACACCGAACACGCCGAAAGCGCCGAGCGGACTTCGTCGTCGGCGAGGTCGGCGACCCTCAGGCCGACATTCTCGGTGACGTGATCGAGGACCGCTGTGAACATGTGAGAACTCTACCGAACATACGTTCCCTGTGCAACCTCAAAATATGCGATATGTACCGATGTTCCCGACCAGCCTGATCGCGTAGCTCGAGGTCGTGACGCCACCGAAGCGAGTGGCCAGGCCGCAGCGCGGCGCGATCTTGACGCTCCGGCAGTTGTGGTGCGCCGTGCTCGCGGCGAAGCCACCGCGGGAAGCGAAGACAACTTTCTCGACGTCCGGCGCGGGCCCCTCGCATCCGACCCAGCAACACCGTGCTCGATCTCGCGTGGAATAGGCGAGATGTCCAGGGCACGCCCGCGACACCTCACCTATCCGCTGAACCTGTAAGTCGTTGCCCGATAGCGTGCCGACCGTGTTTCCCACCGGACTTCTTGCGGGTAGCAGTTGGGCATCGGGGCTGAATCTGTGGGCCGTGACCGCGCTCCTCGGCATTGCCGGTCGGGCTGGCTGGGCCTCAACGCCTTCCTTCTTGCACCACCCGATGGTCATCGGCATGGCGGTGCTGCTGTATGTCGTCGAGTTTGTGATCGACAAGATCCCCTACGTCGACAGTCTGTATGACATCGCGAACAGCGCAGTGCGGCCGGCGGGCGCAGCGGTGCTCGCAGTGTTGATGACACCGCATACGTCAACGGTGCACCAAGTGTTGGCAGTTGCGGGCGCGTCGACCGCCGCTCTGACGAGTCACTCGGCGAAGGCGTCTCTTCGCGCGCTCATCAACGTGTCGCCCGAGCCAATCTCGAACATCATCGCGAGTCTCGGCGAAGACGGCGTGGCGTTCTCGCTCGTGGGGTTCGCTCTCGCTCACCCGCGGGTGGCATTGGTGATTACGTTGATCGCTGTGGTGGTGAGTGTCGTGTTCGTGTGGTGGGCGGTGCGCACCTTGCACCGACTTGGCCGCCGCGTCCTGCAACGCATGCGACCCACCACGCCAACCGCACTCACGCAGTGATCGGTGCAAGCACGATGACGGGGATCTCGCGATCGGTCTTGGTCTGGTAACTCGCGTAGCTCTTGTACATCTCGACCGCACGAGGCCACAGCGCAGCCCGCTCGGTGGCATCGGCGATGCTGGCTCGGTACGCAACACGGTTGCCGCCGCGCAGTTCAGCCTCGACCGCCGGATCTGCCGCGAGGTTCAACACCCACGCGGGCGTGCGGTCGTCGCCACCGTTCGAGCCCACGATTGCGAGGCGCTCGTCGCCGAGATCGAGATACAGCAACGGCGTCTCCCGTGGCTCACCGGTCTTGCGCCCGACCGTGTGCAGGATGAGCGTTGGCGCGCCACGGAACGCCAGGCGGCCCTTACGCTTGCGGAACAGCCAAACGAAAAACCCGTTGAACCTCTTCTGCATACGTGCGCCGCGCTCTGCCATGAGCAGACGCTATCGGTATCGGTCGTGCCTGAGCGGTACCAGCACCGCTCAGGCACGAACAGTTGCGCTGGTGGCTCTGGCGGGCCCACGATGCGGGTATGAGAACGATGCGCGCGGCAGTTGTAGAGTCCGTACCCGGTCGACCGATCATCGGCACGGTCGAGATTAGTGAGCCCGGCATCGGCGAAGTGCTTGTTCGCAGCGTGGCCACCGGCGTTTGCCACAGCGATCTCCACGCGCTGCACGGAACCGGCATGTCGTTTCCGACGCCGTTCGTGCTCGGGCACGAGCCGGCAGGCATCGTCGAGGCCGTTGGTGCCGGCGTGCGCCACGTGAAGGCGGGCGATCACGTGGTGGCGTGTCTGTCGGCGTTCTGCGGGCATTGCGAGCGCTGTGTCACTGGCCGGTCGTTCCAATGCTTCAACGACGAGTTCGCACGCAGTGCCGACGAGGCGCCGCGCCTTTCGCGCGGTGGCGATGTCGTGCACCAGCACATCGGTCTCGCAGCCTTCGCGGAGTTCATGCTTGTCGGCCAGAACAACGTCGTGAAGATCCGCGAGGACATGCCACTCGATCGTGCGTGTCTGTTGGGCTGTGGCGTGCTCACCGGAGTTGGCGCGGCGCTCAACACCGCGCAGGTCACGATGGGTTCGTCGGTCGTGGTGATCGGCGCGGGCGGCGTTGGGCTTTCGGTCATCCAAGGCGCACGAATCGCCAACGCGCGCGCCATCGTCGCCGTGGATGTCGACGACGACAAGCTCGCGTTGGCGGTGTCATTAGGCGCGACGGCCACGGTCAACGCGAAGACCGAGGATGCCATCGCCCGCGTGCACGCGCTCACCGGCGGTGGAGGTGACTACGTGTTCGAAGCCATTGGCAATCCCGCGACCGTGCAACAAGGTCTCGCGATGACCGGCGGCAACGGCACGCTCACCGTGGTTGGCATTTGCGATCTCGGCGCAAGCTTCACGGTGACCGGCGTCGATCTGCTCATGGGTAAGAAGATCCAACAGTCGATGATGGGTTCGAACCGCTTTGTCGCCGACATCCCGCGACTCGTCGAGCACTACCTCGCGGGCCGTCTCGACCTCGACCACATGATTGGCGCGACGACCACGCTCGACGAGTTGCCGCGGGTGCTTGACGACCTTGAAGCAGGACGAGTGTTGGGCCGCACGGTCATCACCTACTGACGGCCCGTGGCGGACGCGCGTCAGATCAGCTGCCGAGGGCGTCCTGGGCCAACTCGCGGCGGAAGGCTTGATGATCGTTGCGGCGGAAGTGCGGCGACACATAGCGCGCGAACAGCTCGAGTGAGCGGTTCCAACGATCGGTGGTGACCCACTCGCGCGAATTGAACAACAGCGTGCCGAAACCGCCCACGCCCTCGTTCAATTCGCGCAGCTGTGTCGTGCAGTCCTGCGGTGACCCGATGATCCACGGGATGTTCTCGACCATCCAGTCGAAGGTGACCTCGGCATCGGGCATCGAAGAATCGCGCTTCATCAACGGCGCGAGCCCGAGCTTGAACAAGTAGTCATACGACTGTCGCAGCGATTCACGGATCTCGTTCATCGCCGCGTTCTTGGAGTCGGACACGTAGACCTCGCGACAGATGCGCCAGTCGTTGCGTGCCCGCACGGGGTCACGCCCGGCTGCACTTGCTGCCGCGGCGATTGCGCTGCCTTGTGAGACAAGATCGGGCATGCCCGGGTTCGCCTCAATGTTCAGCGGCGTGAAGTAGATGCTGAGCGCCGCGTACCCGCGGTCACCGCACAACGCGAAATTGTGCGTTCCGGACATGCCCGCGATCGAGAACTGCGGGTGCTCCTGATAGGGACGCACTTGCACGCGCCGATGCTCGACGTTCCAGAACTTGCCCTCGTAGTCGATGTAGTCGGTAGTCGAATACAGCTTTTCGATGATGTCGAGCGCCTCGCGCATGCGCGGCCCGGTCTCATCGCCACCTACGCCAAAGAAGAGTTTGTCGCTCGCGAGTCCGCCGCCGCCGAACCCGTAAATGAGCCGCCCGTGTGTGAGGTGGTCGAGAAACGCCATGCGCTCGGCGACCATGAACGGATCGTGATACGGCAGGTTGATGGTGCCGGTGCCGAGTCCGATGCGATGCGTCAGTGCTGACGCTTTGGCCAGATAGATGTCGGGGGCCGGGATGTTCTCGTAGGCGCCGGTGTGGTGCTCCCCGACCCAGACCTCGTCGTAGCCCAGTCGTTCCGCGAGCACGATCTCTTCGAGCTTCAGGTCGTATGACAAGGTCCAGTTCGACCACGGAAACGGCTCAGGCATGAGAAACAGACCGAAGCGCACGAAACTCCCCCTCACGCGAACCGAGCCGCGAGTCGTTCGACAATGACATCGGCGAGTCTCGCCGAGGCGTGTGTTCGGGACAAACGCGGCGCGTTCTGCAACCCACTCTGCAGCGACCGGAGTGGTGCGGTTCGACAGCGAAGCTGCATACTTTGTCGGGCAGGATCGCCCGATCCGGAAGCAGGGGACCATGCGCCGCTCTCTCATCGCCGTTGCCGTCGTGTTGGCCTTGACAGGTCCCGCCGGCAACGCGTCCACGGGGGCGTCCGCGGCCGCCAAGTCGCCGAGTCGGCATGCGGCGGCGTCGGGCCTTGTGTTGGCGCCCGAGGGTGGCAATACCGAGGCATACGGCGAAGTTGCCCACCCCGAGACGTTCGCGGGCACCGCGTTCGACAACGAGCAGGACTCCGCCACGGTGCCAGCCGCGAAGGATCTGTTGACGCCGGCCGCGGCCACCGTGGGAACGAAGTACGCCGGCTTCAACGCCGTGGCGCCTCAGCGCCTGCTCGACACCCGCAACGGCATCGGAGCGCCGAAGGCGCCGGTGGGCCCGGGCCAGGTGATCACGTTGGCCGTGCGCGGTGCTGGTGGTGTTCCCGCGGACGCTGATGCGGTCGTGCTGAACGTTACTGCTGTCGAGCCGAGCGTTGGCGGGTACATCACCGTATGGCCGACTGGCATTGCTCAGCCCGGCGTGTCGAACCTGAACACCGAGGCCAACAAGAACGTGCCCAACCTCGTCGCTACGCGCATCGGCGCCGACGGAAGCGTGTCGTTCTTCAACGCGTTCGGCACGGTGCAGCTGTTGGCTGATGTGGTCGCATGGTCGCGAGCCGACAATCACTTCACGTCAGTTGCGCCGCAACGCATTCTGGACACGCGTGGTGGCCTCGGTATCTCGCATGCGCTTGCCGCGAACGAGACCGCGGACCTGACGGTTGCGGGTGTTGCCGGGTTGCCGGCCACCGGCGTCGGTGTCGTGGTGCTCAATGTCACCGCGACGCGTCCCACCGCGACGAGCTATCTGACGGTGTTCCC
>JAYUFA010000563.1:0-3062 GCA_043738925.1 Actinomycetota bacterium | reverse complement strand
GGCCTGCACAGTGTTCCGCTCGACGACCGCAACGTGGGCGAAGTCGCCGCTCGTGACAACGACCTGCTGCGGCGCGCCGTCAGCGATCCGACTGCGCTCGCCGCATTTTATGAGAGCACCGTCGATGAACTACTGCGGTACTTCCGCCGTCAAGTCTTCGATACCGACATCGGCGCCGACCTCACGGCCGAGACGTACGCGCAGTTGCTGCGTCACGTTCGACGATTCGATCCGACGCGCGGATCAGCGCAGCAGTTCCTCTATGGCATCGCGCGCCATCAGTACCTCGGCTGGTGTCGCAAGGGTGAGGTGGCACGTCGATTTCGTCGATCGGTGGCGTTGCGCCCACTTCCGGCTTGGCCCGATACCGAGCAGGCCGTGATCGACCGCGTCGATGCACAACGCCTTCGCGCCGCGCTCGACATGGCCCTTGACCGACTCACCGAACGCGAGCGCGATGTCGTGACGATGCGCGTCTTCGACGTACTCAGCCATGCCGAGATCGCCGCCAAGCTCGGTTGCAGCGTGACCGCAGCACGCTCAACGCTCAGCCGCGGGCTCGCGAAGCTGGCCTCGCTCGTCGATGAGGGGGCCGCACCGTGACCGCCGCCGATACCGGGAGTCGAGCGTTTCAGGACGCACTCGGCGAGGCACTCGTGCAGGCACATGGGCGTCAGTTGAGGCGTCGGCGACGCCGCACGATCGTGCTGGTTGTCAGCGCGTCGGTCGTGGGAATCATCGCAATCGTAAGCGGGGCGATGACGTTGGTCGGTTCATCGCCCGCCGCCGCCGATGCGATACGAGTGGTGAGCAATCCCGACGGCACGCGCACGGTCACGATCCTCGATCCTTCCGCCACACCGGATGCCATCTCGAGCGCGCTCGATCGCGCGTCGATCTTGAATCGAACGACGGGTGAAACGACCGGCCCCTCACGCGTCGGCACGCTCCTGTCGATAACGATCGACGACTCGACGGGCCTGTCCAGCAGCAACCGCTCGATCACGCTGCCGGTCGGGTTCACAAGCGTGGTGTCACTCACTGTCGGCGTAGCAGCGAAGGCGGGCGAGCAGTACGCCCAACCGAGCAACGCGTTCGATCGTGGCGAGCCTCTCGCCAACCTGGCACCGACCGACGATGTGGCCATCATCGCCGCCGCCGCTCAAGCACGCGGCCTCAAGGTCATCATCATCGATCCGGCGGGCAACGTCAGCAATCGCGCCGCGGTAGGACGTACGTTGATACCTCCATTCATGACCTCGGCGAAGACCATCCAAATTCGTCTCCTTGAGTGATCCAGCGGACGCGTAAACACAGGGGGCCTCATGTCAGCTCATCGCGACGAGATCGAGAACCTGCTCGCGAAGTACTGCGAGCTCTACGACGTAGGCGATTTCGTCGGCTACGCGGCCCTCTTTCAACACGGCAGCATCGCGGGGCCAACTGGTGCGTTCACATCGCCTGCGGAGATCGTCGCCTATCACCGCGAGAACTGCATCCTCTACGAAGGTTCTCCGCAGACCATGCATGTGACGACGAACGTGCACATCGACGTGGCTGACGACGCTCGCACGGCTTCGGCACGTTCCTACGTCACCGTGTACCAGGCAGCACCCGGATTCCCCCTCCAAGCAATCTTCGTGGGGCAATACCTCGACGAGCTCCATCAGGTCGACGGCCACTGGTGGTTCCTACATCGACGCGCCGTAGCGCGCCTGGTCGGCGACCTGAGTTATCACGCGCACCATTTCGTGCCCGCCACGCATTGACGTTCTGCGCTACTACGGGTGCGGCAGAGGCGCGATGAACGCACTTTTCGAGAGATCAATACAGGGCGTCGAGCCGTTGCGGCCCCAATAGTTACGACTCGTCGCAGTGTCGATGGTCTTCGGCTGCACGCCCGCGTTCCAGTACATCAAATCGTTGGGGATGTTCACATGGCCGGGGTTGTTGACGAAGTCGTAGTCGGGCGCACAGGTTGGCACGGCGCCGAGCCCATGGAGCATCTCGTGCAACGCCACTTGCGCGGTGTTTGCCGACAACCCCACCGCGTTGGCAGCGATGGAGCCATTGACCGTGCCGCAGGCCGAGTCGCGGTACAACGTCGTCCACTGCCCGCTGGTGAGACCGCACAGGCCGGTTCCGCTCGGATGCGGCCGTGACGCGTCGATGTACACGAGCCACCGGCGGGTGAACGGATTGCCGAACCCGTCCTCACCGAGCTGCAGGAGCATGGCATGGGTGAGGTCCTCAGGGAAGCCGATCAGTTGCGCTGTCGTGAGTGTGGGGATCTTCCACGTGGTGACCTCGACCTGGCCGCTCACCTTGTCGAGATGCAGGTGCTGGCCCGTTTGTGCGAAGAGGTACCCGTCAAGGGCCGCGACCTCGGTACGGATCGTGGTCGGCATGTTCGCATCAGCGACAGCGTCGGAACCTTGCACAAACAAAACGTGAAACGAACTGGCGCCCTCATCGTCGGGCGTATCGAGCGCGTTCTGGAGCGGCACGACGCCCACCAAATCGACGATGACGTGCGTTGCGCCCGCCGGAATGGCCAAGCTGATGCGACCGCCCGTACCCGGGCTCATGAGCACCGAGTTGGCCACGATCTCGCCAGCGCGAAAGTTGAGGCTCGACGCGTTCGGTTGCGGCGAGCCCGCGGGCCACACCGTGAGGTATCCGTCGACGGTGGGTTCGACGACCGTGACATTCAACGCGTACGCGGCGATGGCACCATACGCGGCGTACAGGCTGCGGAAGTCGAGATCAACTCGACCCACCGGCAGCTTGCCGAGCGGCTTGGCCAAGGTCGTCGTGGTATCAGTTGCGAGGCCATAGGTACCGGTCCCGGTGCGCGTGTCCATCACGCGGGTCGGGTTCAGCGAGAGGAACGCCCCGCCGCTCGGTATCCAGCCGACGAGATCGGCGAGTACGTCTGTTGTACCGCTGGCGTTGAAGATCGACACCTTGCCGTTGGTGCCTACGGAAGCGAACACGAGGTTTGGCACGTTCTGCCCGGCCAACATGTTGAGATTGGATGCGTTCGGCTTTGGCGAGCCTGT
>JAYUFA010000562.1:0-3070 GCA_043738925.1 Actinomycetota bacterium | reverse complement strand
TCGGCGACATCCGCTGCAACCGGAGCGTGTGGGGCCTCTACGTCGGCGATCGCTACGTTCCGCTGCTCGACGACCGCGAACCGGCAGACCTCGCCTTGCGCGACGCGTTCTACGACGCGCTCCCCGGCAACCTGCTGTTCGCGCCCCACACCCAACAGGCGGTCCGCATCCTCCGGGGCGTACGCCGCGCCCCTCGCGTCGTGCCGCTGGCGCTGTCGTGGGCGCGACGATTCGCACGCCGCGCCGGTGGGCTCCGGGAGTTCCGCCATGGCGTGCACCCCGTGACCTTCGTGATGCACAGCTTCATGGACGCCCGCGACGTCGCACCCGCGTGGGCGCTGCTGCAACGCGGCACGATGAGCGACGAGCCCCACATCCGCGCGACGCAGGAGCGGCTGCAGTCCTGCGTCTACCACATGGCGCACCCCGAGTCCGACGAACTCGTCCCCGCCTGCGTCCAGCACAGTGTGCTCGACCCGGTCGAGAACCGTGAGCTCGTAACGATGCTCGCTGCGCCGACCCGCCGGCGCCGGACGCCGACGGCGTAGCTCAGCTCGGAGCGTGGCGGCCGGGCTCCCAGGCCAACCGATCGAGCACAGTCGGGGCCAGCGCAAGCGGCGCGTCCTCGAGGTCAGTGGCCATCGTCTCGTGCCAGCGGTTCAAGAACCCGAACATCGCGATCACTCCGACGATCTCGACGATCTCGCCGTCGTCGAAGTGCGCACGCAGCTCGTCGAAGTGTGCGGCCGTCGCCGCGTTCGGATTCTGCCCGGATGCAAACGCCAACCGCATCGCAGCACGTTCCGCTCCGCTGAAGTGTTCGCTGCCCTCGAAGTCGGCGATGGCCGCGAGCTTCGCCTCGCCGATGCCCTGGTGTACGAGACTCGAGGCCTGGTGTGCTTGGCAGTAGCGACACCCGGCGCCGTAGCTCGACATCAGCGCCACGAGCGACTTCGTCTCCCGCGAGACCGACCCCGCGAAGACCTGTTGGATGAGGACCTGCAGCGCGTCGAGCATCCCGGGCCGCCGCGCCATCGTCAGGAATGCGTTGGGCACGAACCCGGCGTTGGTCTCCATCATGGAGAACATCGGCTCGTACCGCGGGAGGTCTTCGCGCCGCAACGGCGGGAGGTGGGCCATGGGGTGTCCTCGGTGTCGGGCGAAACGCGAGCGTACCGATGGTCGCGACGTCACGCCTCGCTCCGGCCCAGGGCGGCGACGATCGCGGCCGGCGCCGGGCGATCGTCGGGCGCGACCGGCCGATACGCGAAGGCCAATCGTCCATCGGGACCCACGACGAAGTCGCCACCGAGTTGGCGGGTGTCGTCGGTGGGGCGACGCAGCTTCTGGCCGGCCCGCATGAGCTGGACGTACTTCTTGATTGTCGCGGGCCGATAGATCGCACGTATCGAGCCGCGACGCAGTCCATAGGCGCGGTAGGCGTCGCGATGCTCGTCGCGCAGCACCGAGAACGCGATGTCGAGGTGACGGCGGTAGTCGGCGAGCCGGTCACCGCGGCCGAAAGTGAGGACCGCGACGTCGACATCGAGATGGCGGCCCTGGCGTTCGAGTTCGTCGCGCACGGCGACGACGTGCTCCTGGCACGGTAGTCACATGAGGTGACGGTGGAAGATCAGGATGACGTTGCGGCCGCGATGCTCATGCAGGTGCCACGGGTCGCCGCCGTGGTCCGGGAGGACGATGTCGGGGGCGAGGTCACCAACGTTGACGAGCATGGCGGGCCTTTCGTCGGATGGGTGAGATGCGGAGACCCGCTTCCCGGTTGCATCATTCCGCGTCTTCGCGGAAATCGGCCAGCAGTACCCGTAGGCGCATACGACCACGGTGCAGTCGCGTCTTCAAGGCCGGTTCGGCGATGCCGAGGATCGCCGCGGCCTCGGCACTGCTGTAGCCCTCGAGATCACGCAATGCAACGGCCGCGCGTTGGTCCAGCGGCAACTTCGCCAGCGCGGCGCGCACCGCCCGGATTCGAGCCGTTCGTGCTGCGGCGTCGGCAGGCGCGTCGACACCGTCTGCGACCCGCATCGCGTCCGCGACATCGAGGGTCATTTGGGGTCGGCGTTTGCGACGGACCCGCATCAACGCCTCGTTCATCGCGATGCGGTGCACCCACGTCGCCACCGCCGCGTCGCCGCGGAATGCGCCGGCGTTGCGCCACACGGCCACAAACGTGTCCTGGGTGACTTCGAGAACATCCTGTGGGTCGTCAAGGACCCGGCTGACGATCGAGACAACTCGCCTTTCGTGGTCGCGGACGAACTCCGCCAGCGCTCGCTGGTCCCCGTTGTGGATCTGTTGCAGGAGCAGTCGGGGCGAGGGTGAACCGTTTTCGACGCTCACCGCATCGAACCGGTCATGACGCCATGGTCCATGGTCACCAACGGTAGCTGCCGGGGCACGCGGCGAAGGATGAGCGCCCGCCTCGACGGCGATCTCGATGCACATTCGCTAGGTCGATTCGATCGGCACCTCGCCGGGTGTCGACGGTGTACGCGAGTCTTCGACGCGTTGCGTCGTACGCTCCGATTGCTCCGCGAGGCTGGTGAGGAGCCACCGTCGGTTCCGCGCTCGGTGGCTTCTGATGTGCTGGCCCGCATCGAGCGGACCGCCGGCACCGAGACCGATGGTGCGCGGTGAGTCACCGG
The DNA here is from genome assembly GCA_043738925.1 of Actinomycetota bacterium. Lineage (GTDB taxonomy): Bacteria > Actinomycetota > Acidimicrobiia > Acidimicrobiales > WLNW01 > WLNW01. The sequence continues at coordinate 404 of JAYUFA010000562.1, read as the reverse complement.
ATCCCGGGGAAGTTCATCGCGCTGTTCGCGGTGGCCGTCCTGGCCGCCGCCACGATCACAATGGTCCGGTCCGGCGGGTCGGACGCGACGCGCGTCGTTTCGGCCGACGACTGGTCGACCGTGGCGTCAACGGCACGGGGACAGACGGTCAAGCTCTGGATGTGGGGCGGCGAGGCTGCACTGAATCGCTACATCGACGACGAGGTCGTGCCGGCCGCCGCCGCGGCCGGGGTGGCGCTCGTGCGGGTCCCGATCGACGACACTGCGACGGCGTTGGCGCGCATAGCGTCCGAACGCGATGCCGACCGTACAGCGGGCGGGGCGGTCGATCTGCTGTGGGTGAACGGCAAGAACTTCGCCCAGGGCAAGGATGCCGGGCTCTGGTTGCCCGGCTGGGCTGATCG
>JAYUFA010000561.1:0-3079 GCA_043738925.1 Actinomycetota bacterium | reverse complement strand
GGCGCTCGTATTCCTACCGCTCTTGCCAACGAGACGGTCCTTGTGGACAGTCGTCGGCGGGACCGCACTCGGTATCGGCCTCATCGGCCCCGGCGCCTACTCGCTCGCCACCGCGGCTCAGCCACACACCGGTGCCATCCCCACCGCGGGACCAACCGGTGCCAGCCAAGGCGGACCCGGCGGCGCGCCTGGCGCCACAGCACGGACCGGAGTCCGCGCGCTGACCGGTACCAACGGCGCCGCCGCCCCCGCTACGAACGCAGCGGCCACCGCCGGCGCAATTGGAGCCCCAGGTGGAGGCACGGTCGGTACCGGTGGGGTCGGTGGAGCCGGCGGTCTCGGTGGAGCCGGTGGCATCTTGAACGCCAGTACACCGAGTGCCGAACTCGTGGCCACACTCGATGCAAACGCCGACCAATACACCTGGATCGCGGCCACCGTGTCCGCGAACCAAGCTGCCGGATACCAACTTGCCACCGGCGACCCGGTGATGGCCATCGGCGGCTTCAACGGCACCGACCCCTCGCCGACATTGGCGCAATTCCAAGCCGACGTCGCCGCCCACAAAATCCACTACTTCATCGCCGGTAACAGCGGCGGTCGCGGGGGGCAATCATCGAGCGGCACGGCATCGGCGATCACCACGTGGGTCCAGTCGAACTTCACCGCGACAACCGTGGGCACCGCCACCCTCTACGACCTCAGCATCTGACCGACGAACCAACAGCTTTCAAGGACATCTGACCATGACACTCGAACACCACCACCTCCCCGTCGGCGACCGACGCGATCACGCGGCCAACGTTGACGAACGCGATCAGGCGACTATCGGCTCGACGTCACACTTCGAGGCGGGCGAGCGTTGGCTCGGAGACAACGACCCAGCTTCGTCGTTCTTACCGCGCCGACGCGTCCACAGCTTCGGCGGCATCGCCGCCGCGGGCGCGGTTGCCCTCACTTCGATCTTCGCGATGAACTCGCTCAAGGCCGGGGCCACCGATCAACGAGGAATCGGCGGACCCGGCTTCACCCAAAACGGAGCACCTCCCGGCTTCGGGCCCGCACCCGGCGGAACGGCGAGCACCGGCGGACCTACGAACCCTGCCGGCGGATAGCGTCGAGCACATGCGCTCGGTGGTGATCTGCTCGATAGGTGTCGGACCACACGAGGAATTGCTCGCTATCGGTCGTCCGATGCTCGAAGACTGGGCGACGCGTTTCGGTTACGACCTCGACCTGCGCACCACGCTCCTTGCACCCGAACGCCCTGCCGCGTGGAGCAAGGTCGCGCTTGTGCGCGAGCGTCTCGATACGCACCGCGTCGCGGTTTGGATTGACGCCGACGCGTTGTTGATCGACGGGCGGGCCGATGTCGGCTCGTTGGTCAGCCGGAGCAAGCCGCTTGCGATGGTCGCCCATACGTACGGCGGACAAGTCGTGCCGAACCTCGGTTTCTTCGCGATGCGTTCCACGCGCCGAACCAAGGCCCTCCTCGACACGTTGTGGTCGATGACGGAATACCTTGATCACAAATGGTGGGAGAACGCGGCGCTGCTCGACCTGCTGGGCTACGACATCTCATCGGAGCCGATCCGCAAGCTGCATCAAAGCCCGCTGGACAAACGCATCAACTGGCTCAGCAACGAGTGGAACTCGATCTCGCTCGATGCGGCAGCATCACCAATCATCGTGCACTACCCCGGGCAGACGAATGACGATCGCACGCGACTCATGGCCGCTGAGGCCATTGCGTGGCGAACGCGTCGTCAGTCGTCGACGAGCTGATCGGCGGGCACGCTCCGGTACAGCCAGCCGGGTAGACCATCGCGTGCGACGCCGGCCTTGCGACCCGACGCGAACAGGTACTGCCCGAGATCGTTCTTGCGGAAGTCGACGAGCGGCATCGCCTTGTCGAACGAAAAACGTGATTCGTACACTTCTGGGTGCGCGTTGGCCGTGAACGCAATGTCGACCTCGAACCCGGAAAAGGTCAGCAGCTTCACCAACTCGTGTTGCGTGTACTCACGATTGTGTCGCCCATAAGCGCCATAGCCCGAATAGGGGTCGTACACGTTCTCGCCCGCAACGAGCGCGAGCACGTTGCCGAGGCGAGCGACGTTCGGCGTGGTCACCACGAGGAGTCCACCGGGACGCAGCACGCGACGGATCTCGCGGATGGCATGCAACGGATCGACGAGGAGATGTTCGACGATCTCACAAAAAAGCACGACATCGAAGCTGTCGTCGTCATACGGGAAACGATCCTGCTCCATGTTGAACAGCTGTGATTCGAACACTGCTTCGGTCGTCGAGCCGTCACGGCCGGCGATCGAGAACCGTTGAGCGAGAGAGCTGTTCGCATCACCGAAGTAGTTCGCGAGTGACACGTCAAGTGACGTGAACTCGCGCAGAAGCCACGTGATGAAGTACGGGTTGGCGCCGAGTTCGAGCGCGCGGCCCGTGGCGTCGCGCACCAGGCCCCAGGTCTGCAAGAAGCGCCAGTAGGCGTCGTCGAGATACGCGTTCAACTGGCCCGGTGGGCCACCATCGAGACTGATCGTGCCCATCACCGAGCGCAACTCGTCCTCGGTCCAACCGTCGGGTAGCGGACGAGCTCGCTCCTGCGGCGGCTGTGGTGCTTCGGTCGGCGCAACGACGACGACGGACGGCTCCGGCGCCGTGGCCCGCGCTGCAAGCAGGCGGCGCCGCACGCGCCCGGCCAATGGCCGAACTCGGCTGCTGAGGGTGCGTGCGATGCGGCGAACAACCGGTTCATCGGCCACGACAAAGACTCCTCATCGCTGCTTTGGCGACGGCATCATGCGACGCAACCTGCCGTACGCCTTGCGCGCCACCAACGTCGGCCCGCCGTCGGTGACCAGTGCTTTCACGATGCGTAGATCCTGCGTGAACCCCCCACGCGCGCCCCACGACTTACGGGCAGGTTCGGTACCCGGCAAGGGCACCGAAACCAGCAAGTCAGCGGCCCGACGCGGCTCGCGGCAGAAATCAACGAGTGGCCGAAGCACCTTCGACCATCGCAGCTCGTCAGCAACCGCGACGCTGTTCTCCGAACAAC
>JAYUFA010000560.1:0-21493 GCA_043738925.1 Actinomycetota bacterium | reverse complement strand
GTCCGCGTGCTCGCCCAACCGGCAGACGATGCGATCCGCTCGATCTGCCCAAACGTCGTGCTCGGCGATCCGGCCGATCCACGGGTGCTCGACGAGTTCACCCGCCACTGCGAGGTCGTCACCTTCGACCACGAGAACATCGACCCGGACATCGTCGACGCGCTGACCCGCCTCGGCCGCATCATTCGGCCCGGCGCCGGCGTGCTGCGTGCCTGTGACAAGGCCGCCCAGCGGACCGAACTTCGCACCCTGGGCTTCCCGGTGCCGCCGTTCGCAGTCACCTCGAACACCGACGAGATCGTCGACTTCGCCCGCTCCGTCGGTGGGTGGCCGCTGATCGCGAAGGCGCGGCGCGGCGGCTACGACGGACGAGGTGTGCGCTTCGTCGACGGGGACGAACAGGCGATGGTCGCGTGTTCTCTCGCCGCCGACACTCCCCTCGTCTTCGAACCCGCGCTGGCCGTGCAACGCGAACTGTCGGTACTCGTGGCGCGGCGACCCGGCGGGGACCACGTCGTCTACCCGATCGTCGAAGCCCACACGAGCCACTTCGTTTGCGAGTCCCTCGTCGCCCCGGCGACGATCGAACCGACGCTCGCCATCGAGGCAACCACGATCGCCGTCGCACTTGCGGACCTGTTCGACGCGGTGGGCATTCTCGCGGTCGAGTTCTTCGTGGTTGACGGTCAGCTCCTCATCAACGAGCTCGCACCGCGGCCCCACAACACCGGGCACTTCACGATCGAAGGTTGCGTCACTTCGCAGTTCGAGAACCACCTGCGCGCGGTCCTCGACCTGCCACTCGGCAGCACGGCGCTCATCGCGCCGGCCGTGGCGACCGTGAACGTGCTCGGTCGAACCAATGGCGCCGACCCCCGAAATCGCATCCCCCACGCGCTTGCGTTTGACCGGGCCCACGTGCACCTGTATGACAAGTCGCCGCGACCCGGACGCAAGCTCGGCCACGTGACGGTGCTCGCCGGCGATCCGCAGGTCGCGCTCGCCACGGCGTGCTCCGCCCGCGACGCGCTCCTCGGGGAACCGGCGTGACCGCCGAAATGGTTCCGCCGGCCGTACCCGTCGTTGCGGTGGTCATGGGAAGCGACAGCGATCTCGCGGTGATGACGCCGGCAATCGAGATCCTGCGCGAGCTCGGCATCGAGTGCGACGCCGGCGTGGTCTCCGCGCACCGGACCCCCGAACGAATGGTCGAATGGGCGCGGACCGCGCGGCGGCGTGGCGTGCGCGTCGTGATCGCCGGCGCCGGCGGCGCCGCGCACCTACCCGGCATGCTCGCATCGCTCACCACACTTCCCGTCATAGGTGTCCCGGTGAGTCGCCCACGCCTCGACGGACTCGACTCGCTCCTGTCGATCGTGCAGATGCCCGACGGAATCCCCGTCGCAACCGTCGCCATCGACGGCGCGCGAAACGCCGGCCTCCTCGCGGCTCGCATCCTGGCCATCACCGACCCCGAACTCGAAGCACGCCTGGAGCGCCATCGCGACGGGCTGGCACAACGCGCGCGCGACGCTGACGCAGCCGTGCGCGACGCCACCGAAACGGGCCGACCATGAGCGACACTTCCCGCATGGACCCAATCGCCCGACTCCGTCGAACCAACCTGCTACTGGGCGCCGCGCACGCGCTGCAAGCGATCGTGATGTTGGTCCTCACCAACTCGCGCTCGCTGCCAGTAACCGGCGCGTTTGGGAACGGGCCGCCCGGACAGCCGGCCGGGCCGATCGAGATCGAACGACTCTTCTCCTAGCGAATCGGCTGGGCGACCGCGACGTTCTCGTTGCTGTCCGCGCTCTTCCACGTGCTCGTCGCGAGTCCCTGGGGCTACCCCCGGTATCGCCGCGACCTCGAAGCCGGACGAAACCGGTTCAGATGGATCGAGTACTCGCTCTCGGCGTCCCGTCATGATCGTGCTCATCGCCGGCATCGTCGGCATCTCCGACGTCGCTGCGCTCGTCGCACTCTTCGCAGTCAACGCCTCGATGATCTTGTTCGGATGGCTGATGGAAACCAGCAACCAACTGCTGCAGTACCGACGCAACGGCCGCTGGCACGACTACCTCCACGGCGAACGCGTCTACATGGCGCTCAGCCTCATCGCGAAGTCAGCGCTCGCCTGGCAGATCTTCGTCAACGTGCTCATCTGAACCGTGTCACCGCAGCCACCGACGAGCACTCATGTAGCGGACGAGCGATCCTCCAACGAGTGATGCGGGCGTCACGGTCGAACTCGCCCATCGGAAGTGTGCCTCCCGGGGATCCACCCGGCGATAGCACCTACACCCTCGTTCGCGCAGAGCCAGTTAAGGCAGCGGTCGCGCCGCCACGGCCATGAGGACAACGAAACCGGCAAGCGCCACCGCCAGAAGGAAAACGGCGATCTCGGCGCGGCTTGATCTCGACGATCGTTCACGCACGATGTGCACGCTAATGGCGGGTTGGCCCACACGGCGATCACCACGATGCGCCGCTTGACAGTCTCGGCGGTCGACGCACAGTCAAACCGCAAGTGAACATTGCGCGTCCTCCGGCGCCACTAGGGAACAGTCGCCGCCTGGTTGGCCCTGGCTTCATCGGTCGCGAGTTGAGCGCGGCGCTCGCGCACGTCATACGCCCGGAACGCGGGCCATATGAGCGCCAGCGCCCACACACCGATCACCGAACCCACCCCGCCCAGAAAGATCGAGGTGTTCACCGATGTCACCGATGCGACAGCGCCCGCTTCGAAGTCGCCTAGTTGCGGGCCGGCAGCCCACACGCTCATGCCTACGCCGATGATGCGGCCCATCATCTCGGGCGGTGTGCCGGTCTGCAGGATCGACATGCGGAACACGCCCGAAATCGAATCACCAACGCCAGCCAGCGCGAGCACGGCGAAGCTCAACCAGAACGGCTGCGTGAACGCGAAGGCGGCGATGGCCGCACCCCACAGCGTGATGGCCCAAACCACGCCGACGCCGTGATGATGAATACGCGCCGTCCAACCGCTGGTGACCGCGCTCAGCAACATCCCCGCCGGTACAGCCGCGAGCAGCGCGCCCAGAGTCCGCGGGTTGTCGTGATACCGGTCCGCCACGACGAGCGCCATCAACACCGACGGATAGCCGAAGACCATGGCGATGACATCTGCAAGAAACGACGCCATCAACTCGCCGCGGCTGCGGATGTACGTGAGTCCTTCGACGATGTTGGCGAACGTGCGACCGGTGACCTCCATACGCGGCAACACACCGGCAGCAACCACGAGCGCGATCGACACGAAGAAGCTCGCGACGTCAATGACGTAGGCCCATTCGACCCCGCCGCTGCCGATCACGATGCCGGCGAGCAACGGGCCACCGACGAACGAGACGTTGAACGACACCTGATCGAGCGCTGCGGCCGCGCCCAGCAACTCCTGACGAACAAGCAGACGTGACAACGACATGCGCGCCGGACCGGCAATGGCCGACTGCGTGGCCTTGCACACCGCAATCGCATAGATCAACCACAAGCGCGGGTGCGACGCGAACGCGTTCATCACGAGCACCGTCGACGTGAGCAGGCCGACAACGTTGCTACCGATCAGAATCGTGCGACGGTCGTGCTTGTCGGCAAACGCCCCGCCGATGCTCGACAATGCCAACAACGGCAACGCATAACAGAGCCCTACGAGCGCAAGCTTCCCCGCGTTGTTGTGCGTGAGCTCTTTGACCTGCCACACCATCGCGATGGTGGTGAAGCGCATGCCGACGCTCGACACCACCCCGCCCAGCCAGATGAAGCGGAAGGTGCGCGACTCGGCGAACGGTCGCAAGTCGATTCCGATGCGCTTTCGCACGTCGGCTCCGTCGACAGGCGACCGGTCATCGGCATTCATCGTCACCCATCCTCACACAATGACCCGCTCGCACGCCGGGAGCGGGGGCGACGCCACCGTGAAGCACCCCGCCCCCGATCGCTCACGAGAACAAATCGGCTCCGAAGGCCACACCGTTGCGCACTTGGCCAAACTCGATGAACCATTCCCACCCGAACGCGTCCGCGAACGCCTGCTCGGGCATCTGGAGAAAGAACGAGTCGGGTCCGATCTGACTGGCGTGAGCCAACATCGCCGCACGTTTGCGATCGATGTACTCGCGCACGTCAATCGCATGGGTGATGATGGCCTCGGGCGACCCGAACTCGTTCATGTCCATCGAGGCGCGACGATCCTCGAAGTCATCTCCGAGTTCGCCCGACCTCATCTGGTTCATGACGCGGTCACGGTTCATGGTCATCTGGAACACCTTCGGCGTGCCGACCAGTTCCGCCGCGCGCACACCCACACGATGCACCTGGATGTGGTCGGGATGTCCGTAACCGCCGTGATCGTCATAGAGACACACCACCGAAGCGTCCTCATCGGTCAAGATCGTTGCCAAACGTGCCGCGGCCGTATCGACATCGGACTGCCAGAAGCAGCGCTCGTCGTCGTTCGACGGCTCACCGATCATTCCCGAATCGCGATAGCCCAGGAACTCGACTCGGTCGACGCCCAAGATCTGGGCCGACGCTCGCACCTCGTCGGAGCGACGCGCGCCGAGCTCCTCGCCATCGCGCAAAACGCCCGGCACCGGCTCACCCAGCTCACCACGCGTCGCTAGCACGAGAACCACTCGATGACCGGCGTCTTTCGCCCGCGCCATCGAGCCTCCCGATGCAATTGCCTCATCATCCGGGTGAGCGTGAAAGAAAACTGCCGTAGCCATGCCGGCGAGGCTATCGACGGCCGCTACTCACGCCGCGTGACGCGAGACATGCGCGGTGATCGCGGAGATCACCTGCTGCCATGCCTCCACGGGAAGGTCGTGGGCCAGGCCGTCGATGGCCGAAAATTCCGCACCGGGCACCAGCGCGGCCAGGCGCTCGCCGCCGTCGATCGCCACGAGCGGATCGAGCGTGCCGTGCATCACCAGGGTCGGCACCGTGAGCGACCGCAAGGCGTCCTCGCGATCAGGCGCTTGCATGATCGCCACGAATTGTCGCAGTGACGAGCCGGGCGTGAACGATCGCTCGTACGCCAAGCGGAATTGCGTCCGCACGTCATCCTCATCGAACCACGACGGACTGCCCCAGATCCGCCGGTTCGCGACATCCTGTTCGATCACCTCCTCGACCCCAATGCCCCCGGGGCGCGAGATCGCGGCGAGCGCTTCCTCGGTGGGCTTACCGAAGTCCCAGTTTCCGGTGCTCGTGCTCAGCACGCTGAGTGTCGCGACACGATCGGGAGAGTCGATGGCAACGACCTGCGCAATCATCCCGCCGAGCGAATGTCCGAACAGGTGGGCCCGATCGATCCCAAGGGTGTCGAGCACCGCGATGGTGTCCGCGGCCATGTCGTGCAGGTCGTACTCGTCGCCGTCGGCGAAGATCGTGCTCAAGCCGCAATCGCGGTTGTCGAACCGCACCACCCGGAAGCCTCGATCAACGAGGCCGAGGCAGAACTCGGGCTGCCACATCACCAGCTGATTGCCGAGACCCGCGATGAGTACGAGCGGCGGATCGTCGGCGTCGCCGAACGAGTCGAAGCACAGCCGAACGGCGCCGTTGGTAGCAAAGGGCATACGGTCCTCCGAGGTCGTGTCGACCGCATCCCCTGCGAGGATACGCCGCGCCTGGTCGCCAACATCGAGCCGGCGTCGACACGCCAACGGACGAGGCGCTACATGCGCCGCAGCAACTCGGCCTTTTTGGTCTGGAACTCGTCTTCGGTGAGCGTGCCGGCTCGCCGCAGCCGATCGAGGTGCTCGATCTGCTCGGGAATCGACGGTGCAGACGGTGCAGTGGGTGCAGTCGGCTGCGACGCAACGGCGGCGGCCATACTCTGGCCCATGTGCTCGACACGACGCTTCTCGAAGTTCTCCTTCTGGCGGTAGATCTCGTGCTGCACCAAGCTGGGCTTGCGTATGTCGCTGAAGGTCTCGCGTCCGCCTTCGCCGGCCGACTCGATGCCGAGGTCACCCGCGCCAAGAATGCGCTCGAAGAACGACTGGTTGAAGAAGACCGTATTGATGCGGTCGAGCGGGATCTCAATGCCGCGCTTGGCAACCACGCCGCGGCGGGCGATGATGCGCTCGTTGGTGATCACAAAGTTGGTGCTCGACCAACGCGCGTAGCGCTGTACGAAGTAGCCGACGGCGATCAGCACCACGATGCCGACGACGAAATTGAGTAACTTCCACGCCTTGCCCGACCCGCCCTCGACCAGCACGGTGATGCCAATGATCAGCGCGAGCGCGAGATAGGCCACCGATGGCGCGATGTACCACCAATGCGGACGCAGATCGAGCACGAGTTCTTCGTCGTCAGTGAGGAGTTCCTTCGGAAACGGCACGTCGCCATGGTAGCTCCGGCGACCCCTCAGGGCCGGGGACTACGCTCGCTGGCAGTGATCTCTCGATCCGAACCGTGCACGAGATGAGCACCCCCCGCACCCCCCGGGACATACAGGCTGTGTCGCAGGGGCGCTTCGCCGCACTCCGAGTACGGAACTTCCGGATCTTCTTCATCGGCCAGTTCATCTCGGTCATCGGAAACTGGATGCAGATCGTCGCGTTCAGCGCGCTCGTGCTCGACCGCCTGCACCGCGGCGGCACCGTGCTCGGTCTCGTTACTGCCACCTTGTACCTGCCGGTGTTGGCGTTGGGTCCACTCGGTGGCGTGGTTGCCGATCGCTTCGACAAGCGGAGGCTGGTGATCGCCACGCAGATCACGTTTGCGCTGACCGTCGGCACCTTGGGGCTTCTGGTGCTCACCGATACTTTGGCGTTGTGGTCGCTGCTGCTCCTGGCGTCGACCCAAGGCGCCATCAACGCGTTCGACAATCCCGCCCGTCAGACCTTCGTGCACGAGATGGTGGGTGCCGAACTGCTCACGAACGCCGTGGGGCTGAACATGCTCGCGATGAATACCGGTCGCGTGATCGGCCCGGCCATCGCCGGCGTGTTACTCGCCACCACGGACCTCGGCACGTTGTTCGTGCTCAACAGCGTGTCGTTCCTCGGCGCGATCATTGCGCTCATCGCCATTCGCCGCGACCAGCTGCAACCGTCGGTTCGTATTGCGGCTGAGCCGGGCCAGATCCGCGCCGGTTGGCGCTATGTCCGGGGCGAACCGACCATTCGCACCACGCTTTTGATGCTCGCGGTTGTCGGGGGATTGTCGTACAACTTTCCGGTGGTCCTGCCACTGCTTGCGAAGCAGACCTTTCACATGCCGAAGGAGCAATACGGCGCGCTGTTCAGCCTGATGGGCGTCGGTGCCATGGTATTCGCGTTGGCGAGGTCACCGCGGACTGCGCCCACCAACCGCCGATTGACCATCGGCACCACGGGACTGGGCGTGGCCCTCGTGGCGCTGGCGCTGGCACCCACCAAGCTCGTCGCGTACTTCGTGCTTCCGTTCGTCGGAATGGGCAGCATCAACTTCCTTGTTCTGATGAACTCCTCCCTACAACTTGCCTCCACTGCCGCGATGCGAGGCCGCGTCATGGCGCTCTACACGATGGCCTTACTCGGCACAACGCCATTCGGAGCGCTGCTGGTCGGTTGGATTGGCGAAAACGTCGGGGCACGCAGCGCTACTGCGCTCGGCGGTGTCGCCGCCATCGTCGCGGCGCAGTGGGCCCAAGCCCGGTTCACCCGCCAGGCCACCGCCAAACCCGTTCTCTGAACGCTCCAAACCTGTTCTCTGGACGGAGCCGGGGGCGACTCGCGTTCAGCGGTATATCTTGCGGGGAAAGACGCTCTCGGTGGCGATCACCTTGTCGAGAAAGACGTAGCCGTTGAGGTGATCGAGTTCGTGCTGCACGGCGCGTGCTTCGAACGCGTCGCATTGCAACACGCGCTGGTCACCGTCGGGCGTCAGGCCGCGAACGATGAGCTGCGTATGCCGTGCAACATCGCCGGTGAGGTCAGGCACGCTCATACAGCCCTCACGGCCAACGTCGACACCATGCGCCAACAGCACTTCGGGATTGACGAGCACCACCTCGCCGTGACAACTGCGCGCCTTGCGATGACCCGTCACATCGATGCAGAAAATGCGTAGTCCCACGCCAATCTGAGGTGCCGCGACTCCAACACTGTGAGGAGACGCACGCATCGTGTCGAGCAGATCAACGCACACCTGGCGAACGTCCGCATCGATCACTTCCACGTTGTGTGCGGGTGTCTTCAGCACCCTCTCCGGAAGTTGCACAATCGGACGGATCATCGACGGCGATCGGTCTCAGAAGACGTCGGCATCGATGACGCGCAACGTGCAATCGACACCCAGCTCGCTGGCGACCGTATCGAGGTCGGCACGGACGACACTCTCGTCGACCCCCGGCGGCAGGCGCAGGTCAAGCAACATCGCGTACACCGGCGTTGCACCGTCACGTCCGATGACGCGGGTGGACAGGTCGACGATGTTCACGTCACGCGCTGCGAGCACTGTTGTTACGCGATGCACGATGCCGGGCCGATCGGCGCCGTACACGGTGAGCGCGCACTCAAGTCCGCCGGGATCGGCGCCGCGCGGACCAAGAGCGCGCACATCGGCCATCAGGTCGAACGCGGCCGCGACGGGTGTCAAAGCATCGCGCACTGTCGACGCGTCACCCTCAGGCAACGTGATCACGAGCACCATCGCGAACTGCCCCTCGAGCAGGGTCATCGCCGTATCCTCGAGGTTGCCGTTGAGCGGCAGCAGCGCTGCGGTGAAGGCCGCGACGATGCCGGGCCGGTCGTCGCCGACCGCGGTGATTACGAATCGACTCGTCATCAGCCCTCCGAAGTGCTCACCGCCGCGACCGAGCGCCGCCGTCGGCGGTGACATCGCTGTCCTACCCGGTGGGTAGTGTCGCACATCATGCCTCGTCCTTCTGACACCGCATCGCAGCCCGAAACCACACGTGTCGACGAGCTGCTCGACGGCCTGAATCCCGAGCAGACCGAGGCGGTCACCACCACGCATGCGCCGTTGCGCATCCTCGCCGGTGCGGGTTCGGGCAAGACACGGGTGCTCACCCGACGCATCGCCTACCGCGTCGTCACCGACGATGTCGATCCGCGTCACGTGCTCGCGCTCACGTTCACGCGCAAGGCCGCGGGCGAACTCAACCAACGGCTCCGCGCGCTCGGTTTGCGCGACGCCGTGGCCGCCGGCACATTCCACGGCATTGCCTACGCGCAGCTGCGGGGCCGGTGGGCCGACCGCAATATCAAGCCGCCCACGCTGCTCGACCGCAAGCTCGGCTTTCTCCGCCGCATGCTTCCGCCGGGTTCCGACCTCACCCAGGCGCTGGACCTTGCCGGTGAAATCGAGTGGGCCAAGGCGCGTGCCATTGCACCCGAACGCTACGAACGCGCCGCTGCCGCAGCGGGGCGCCGCAGCGTGCTCTCGGCCGCGCGCGTCGCCACCTTGTTCGAGCGCTATGAGGAAGACAAAAAGCGCCGGCGCATGGTCGACTTCGACGACTTGTTGTCGCTGTGCCGGCGCGCGATCTCGACCGATCACGAGTTCGCCGCCGCACAACGTTGGCGGTTTCGCCACTTATTCGTCGACGAGTTCCAGGATGTGAACCCGTTGCAGCTGGCGCTCTTGCAAGCGTGGCTCGGCGACCGTGACGACCTGTGTGTCGTCGGCGATCCCAATCAGTCGATCTATGCGTGGAACGGCGCCGACGCCGATCATCTTGTGTCGTTCAAGCGGCACTACCCCACCGCGCACACCGTCGAGTTACGCCACAACTACCGATCGAGTCCCGAGATTCTGCAGGCGGCTGCCGCCGCACTTGGTTCAGGTCGCCTCGCCGGACACGCGTTGATCGCGGCGCGGCCACGAGGCGCTCATCCCACCCTGCGCGGCTATCGCAGCGATCGTGACGAAGCCGTCGCAGTCGCTCGTGCCGTGCGCGATGGTCGCGGCCCAGGGCAACGCTGGTCGTCACAGGCCGTGCTCGTGCGCACGAATGCTCAGATCCCCTTGCTGGAAGAGGCCATGCGCACTGCGGGCATACCCTGTCGGACCCGTGGTGGCGGGCTCCTCGCTCTGCCCGAGATCAAGAACGCCCTCGCAGGCCTCGAATCCAGTCGAGCGCCGCTCGCCGTCGCGTTGGTCGATCTTGACCTGGCCACGCTCGACGACGACGACCAGCCCGCAGCCGAGGCCGAGCGTCGTGACAACATCGCCGCGCTCGTACGTCTCGGTCACGACCTGCTTGCTGTCGACCCGAACGCCACTGCCGGCTCGTTCGTCGAATGGGCACGCGCCGCGGCGTCGAACGATCAGTACGGCGCCGGCGGCGACGCCGTCGATGTGCTCACATTCCACGCGGCGAAGGGCCTCGAATGGCCCATCGTGCACCTCGCCGGCATCGAGGACGGGTTGGTGCCTATCGGCCACGCCAAGCGCGACGCCGACATCGCCGAAGAACGCCGCCTGTTCTATGTGGCGTGCACCCGCGCCGAGGCTCAGCTGCACATCAGCTGGGCCGACCAGCGCACCTTCGGTACTCGCTCCGCCAACCGCACGCGCTCGCCGTGGCTCGACGACGTTGAGCTGGCCAACGCCTCGCCCGAATTCATCGCCGCTCGAACGGCGGCCAATCGCGCCCGCGATCGCGCGGCCACCAAGCCCACGGGCCGGCGCCCGACCGCTGCGGGAACAGCAGCCGACAACGTCCTCCTCACGACGCTGAAACAGTGGCGTTCCACAGCCGCCAGGGGTGCAAACGTTCCGGCCTACGTGATCTTTCCCGACGCCACGCTTGAGGCCGTAGCCGCCGCGTTGCCCCAACGCCGCGCCGATCTGTTGCGGGTCAGCGGCATCGGCCCGGTAAAAGTCGAGCGTTATGGCGACATCCTCCTCGAGCTGGTGCGCGAGCATCAAGCCGCCGCCCCCGCCTGAGGACCCGCTCGGAGAGATGCCAGCCCTCAGGGGTCAGGTCGGGGCCGAGCAGCGAGGTGTGCCTGAACGGAGGCGTAGCGCCGAGGCTTGAACGGCTCAAGTGCCTCGGTTCTCGCCCGATAGGGAGAGGGAGCAGCTCGCTCGCTGCCTGCCCTCGACCCGAAAGGCCGCCGTGGCATCCACGACGATCTCCACCTACAGCGCAACGCTGGCGCTCATCATGGCCATTGCGGCCGTGTGGGCCGACGCGTCGGCGTGGCGCCCACAACTGTGGCTCGCCTCTGCCGATCGTCCGAAGTTCCCCTTCGGAGGCCGACGACGCGAACCGATCGAGGAAGAGCCCACCGGCCCCGGCCTGCTCGACGAGGTCGCCGGCGGGCGCTACGGAGGCGGGCAACCGCTACTGCCCACGCTCGGCGCAGCGGCCGACAAGGGGTCCGAGCGAAAGCTGCCGCGACTTTTTCCCGACGCTCATGACGACGACGACCGTGAGATAGGCGCGTTCGATCACGATGCGCCGGTGTGGGGGCAACCGGGCGCGGTCGCGCCGATGAGCCTCGCTCCGCCGCCACCGCCACCGCCAACACCGGACATCTGGGCGATGGGAGCAGCCGAGACCAACGCGTGGGCCCTGCCCGCGACGACAGATGACAGCGTGTGGCCCCAGCCTGCGATAACCGACGACAACGACCGTGATCTCTGGGTCACCGGACCGGGACTGTGGAACGGCCCATCGGCCGGCGGCGCTCCGGCCGATTCTCCCCTCCCTCTGGAGACGGCGCCGGCGGCACCCTTCGGCGACCTGGCACCCATCGAGCCATGGGAATCCCCGGCGTCGCCCTATGAAACGACGCCCACCTCGTGGCTCCACGTCAACGAGGGCCAGAGGCGCGACACCCCGGCCGACGCCGACTCCTGGCATGCGTGGCAATGGCAGGACGACGACGTCGCGCCCGAGCCAAACTCAGCGTCGGTCACCGCCGCGGAGCCGAGCATTGCTCCCGGGCCTGAAACCGACGACGTGATCGAGAACCGCTGGACGGGCGTACGTTGGGTGGAACCTCCCCCGGCCGTCGCCGAAGCCCCGCCGACAGTCTTCGCCATACCGCCCCCGCCGCCGCCCAGCATCGACGACGCCAGGTCGATGGTCGAACCGGTCGGTCACGACCTCGAAAGTTCGTGGTGGGCCGACGAGCCGACGTCCACCGCGGACCCCGTCGTGTTCGACGCACCCTCGTTCGACGCAACCACGGTCGCACATGGAATCGCCGACCCGCAGCCGATGTCCGCACTCGCCGAACCGCCCTCGATATGGACCTTCGCCAACCCGGTCATGGCTCCTGTCGCGAAGCCCGCGATACCGGCCGAACCGCCGGCCCCGGTCGATCAATGGTCGGACCTGTTCGACATTTTCCAGGGCGACGACGATGCGCTCGACCACGACGACGAGGACGACGACGAGTCCCCCGCCAACTACGGGGATGACAGGGGAGTCGACGACGGGTTCCTCAGCGCGCCGATCAGCGCGCTTGGCACCACATGGGGCGAATCGCCGACGGCCACAACGGAGTCGATCGAAACGTCGGAATCGACCGAACGTAGTGAGGCCACCGAACCGTCCGTTGTTGGCGCGGTCGCGGCTCCCGCGCTGCCCGATCGGTGGGCCTCCACCTTGCTCGAACGGCTGCGCTCGGTCGTCGCCACGACAGCGGAACCGGCCGAGGTCATCGATGAGTTCACGTCGCGCTTCGCGCGCGGTCTGCGCATGCGGCTCACCGACAACATGGTGTTGCAGTACTTCGGTCAAGGCGTTCATCTCCTCGCACCCGAGGCCGAGGCGCAGGTGCTGTTCGCGACGACCGGCTCGACCATGCGCGAGGTGACCGCGGTAGGTCACGAGACACGACCTGGTTGCGGCGTACCCGAGGCCGGGCTGTGTCCGGCGATCGCACAAAACGACACGTTGACGTTCGACGACTCGTCGTCGTTCGACGCGTGTCCGTTCCTCGCCGAGCGTTCAGCCGGCTCGTGTGCTGCGGTTTGCGTGCCCATCGATCGTGAGGGCTCGCTCCGGGGGGTCGTACACATCACCACCTTGCGCAACGCCGTGCTGCCGTCCTCGACCGTTGCCGCGATCGAGGACGCCGCGACCCAGGTGCGTGGCCGCATCGTCGAACTACACGAATCGCGTCAGACGAAGTCGGCGATAACCGGTGCGTGATCGCTCGGGCTCTCGCCCTTGCGTGCGTTGCGATCGATCACGGTGAACGCGAGACGTGCCGTCAATGGCGCGCTCGCAAGAATGAGGTCGATCCGTAGGCCCATGCGCTTGTGGAAGTTGCCGCCGCGGTAGTCCCACCACGAATACAGGCCGTCTTGCGGGTATCGCTCGCGGAACACGTCGACAAGGCCCCATTCGGTGAGCGCGGCCAGCGCAGCACGCTCGGGCACGCTCACGTGTGTGGCGTCGACGAAGGCCGACGGATCCCAGACATCGCGATCGTCGGGCGCAATGTTGAAGTCGCCGACAACGCACACGTCCGCGTCGGGCGTACACGACGTAGCCAGACAAAGACGCAGGCGCTCGAGCCAACGCAACTTGTACTGATAGTGCTCGTGGTCGAGCGAGCGACCATTTGGCACGTAGCAACTCGCGACGCGCACGCCACCGCACGTGGCCCACACGATCCGCGCCTCGGGGTCGGCTCTGGCACCGTCGCCAAACCCGGCGACCGGATCGTCGATGCCCACCCGTGACAGGATCGCAACACCGTTCCATTGGCCCTGGCCGTGATGGAACGACTCGTAACCGAGGGCTTGGAATGTGAGCGCGGGAAACGCATCGTCGGCGAGCTTCGTCTCCTGGAGACACAACACGTCAGGTCTGAAGTCGGTCAGCCACGACTCGACGCGTGCAAGACGCGCGCCGAGCGAGTTCACATTCCAGGTCGCGATGCGCACCGCGGCACGTTACGCCCTCGTGCCTGCACATGGCGCGCCGCGCGCCGTGCTCGTCAATAGACTCATTGCGGTTCACCGGATACGCACTGCTCTCGAGACGGAAGTTCCACGATGCCCGAAGAAATGCCGGCAAAGATCCTCGTCGGCCAGAACGCGTGGCTCGTCGACGAGATGTACGAGCAGTACAAGACCAACCCGCGGTCGGTGAGCGCCAGCTGGCAGGAGTTCTTCGCCGACTACGGCAACGACAAGTCCTCGGTGATCACCGCAATGCCCGAGCCGGCGGTCGCCGCCACGCCGGCCGTGAGCGCACCAACCGCGGCTGCGACGACTCCGGCGACGCCCGCGACCATGCCCGACGTAGCAGCACCACTTGGTGAGCCGTTGCGGGGTGCGGCGGCGCGCATCGTGGCCAACATGGAGGCAAGCCTGGGCGTGCCCACTGCCACGAGCTTCCGCGAAGTGCCGGCGCGGCTGCTCGAAGTCAACCGCTCGATCATCAACACGTACCTGCAACGCACGCGTGGCAACAAGGTGAGCTTCACGCACCTGATCGGCTACGCGGTCGTGCGTGCCATCGCCGACGCGATGCCGGTGATGAACTCGACCTTTCTCACCGACGACGCCGGCAGCCCTCGAGTGCTTCACAACGCTCACATCAACCTCGGTGTCGCGGTCGACGTCACCAAGAGCGATGGCTCGCACACGTTGCTCGTGCCGTCGATCAAGCGCGCCGACACGCTCGACTTCCAAGGGTTCGTCGACGCGTACGAAGAGATGATTCGCAAGGTGCGGTCGAACAAGATCGGTGCCGACGACCTCGCAGGCACCACGGTGTCGCTCACGAACCCCGGCACCGTTGGCACGCTGCAATCGGTGCCGCGCCTGATGCCCGGTCAGGGCTGCATCATCGGTGTCGGCACGATCGACTTCCCCACCGAGTTCCAAGCCGCCGATCCTGCGGCCTTGGCCGACCTCGGCGTATCGAAGATCGTCACCATCACGTCGACCTACGACCATCGCATCATCCAAGGCGCCGAGTCGGGGTTGTTCTTGAAGAAGGTGCACGAGCTGCTGCTCGGCGAAGACGATTTCTACGTCGACGTGTTTCGCAGCATCGGCGTGCCCTATGAAGCGGTCAAGTGGCGCAAGGACGTCAACCCGATCGACCGAGAGCAGGCGCTGCTGGAGAAGCAGACACAGGTCAGCACGCTCATCAACACGTACCGCGTGCGCGGCCATCTCATCGCCGACCTCGATCCGCTTGCGTGGAAGGAACCGAACACGCATCCCGAGCTCGATCCGGCGTACTACGGGCTCACGATTTGGGATCTCGATCGCGAGTTTCGCACCAGTGGCCTCGGCGGCTCGGGCCCCACCGCCGACGGGCAACACCACATGACGCTCGACCGCATCCTCTCGACGCTTCGCGAGGCGTACTGCCGCACCATCGGCGTCGAGTACATGCACATCCAGAACCCGGCCGAGAAGGAATGGATTCAGCGCCACGTGGAGGGTGTCAGCGCCTCGGTGAGCCCGGAGGACCAGCGCCATATCCTCGATCGCCTGGTTGCGGCCGAGGCGCTTGAACGCTTCCTCGCCACGAAGTACCTGGGCCAAAAGCGCTTCGGCATCGAGGGCGCCGAAAGTGCCATCGCGATCCTCGATCAACTCCTCAACGAAGCCGCCGACGCTGCAATGGACTCGGCGGTGATGGGCATGGCACACCGCGGGCGGCTCAACGTGCTCGTCAACATCGTGGGCAAGAGCTACGACCAACTCTTTCGTGAGTTCGACGGCAACATCTCGCCCGAATCCATCCAGGGTTCCGGCGACGTCAAGTACCACTTAGGTCAGCAGGGCAAGTTCGTGTCGCGCTCGGGCAACGTCATCCCGGTCGAGCTCGCCGCCAACCCGTCGCACCTCGAGGCCGTGTCGCCGGTAGTGGTGGGCATGGTGCGCGCCCGCATGGACCTCATCGATCCACCCGGTCGTTATCCGGTGTTGCCGATCCTGCTGCATGGCGACGCCGCGTTCGCCGGTCAGGGTGTCGTTGCCGAGACGTTGAACCTGTCGCAGATCAAGGGCTACCGCGTCGGCGGCACCATTCACGTGGTCATCGACAACCAGGTTGGCTTCACCACCACGCCCGACTCCGCTCGTTCATCGGTGTATTCAACCGACGTCGCGAAGATGATTCAGGCGCCGATATTCCATGTGAATGGCGATGACCCCGAGGCATGTGTGCGAGTCGCGAAGCTGGCGTTTGCCTACCGGCAGACCTTCAACCGCGACGTGGTCATCGACATGATCTGCTATCGCCGTCACGGCCACAACGAGGGCGATGACCCGAGCTACACGCTGCCGTTGATGTACCGCAAGATCGACAATCGTCGTTCCGTGCGCAAGCTCTACACCGAGTCGCTCATCAAGCGAGGCGACCTCTCGCTCGACGAAGCGGAACGCTCACTCGATGATTTTCAGCAGCGGCTCCAACGCGCACTCGACGAGACACGCCAATCGGCGCCGCCGAAGGGGCTCAAGGCGCGGGCCCCCATCCATTCGATCGGCCCGCTACCGCACGCGAGCACGGCCGTCAGCCGTGAAGTCATCGATCGCGTCTATGGCGCGCTCTCCACCACACCCGCCGGCTTCACGGTGCACCCGAAGCTCGTCAAGCAGTTCGAGGCGCGCGACGAGCTGTTTCGAAGCGGCGAAGTGGACTGGGCTTTGGCCGAGGCGTTGGCATTCGGATCATTGATCGATCAAGGCATCTCGGTGCGTCTGTCAGGTCAAGACAGTCGGCGCGGCACCTTCTCGCATCGGCATTCGATGCTCGCAGACTACGAAAACGGCGACCAGTGCGTTCCGCTCGCGGCGGCGGCGCGCGACGGTGCCGCGCTGTGGATCTACGACTCGCTCCTGTCGGAGTATGCGGCGCTCGGCTTCGAATACGGCTACTCGGTCACGAACAAGGACGCGTTGGTCATCTGGGAGGCGCAGTTCGGCGACTTCATGAACGGCGCTCAGATCATCATCGATCAGTTCATCGTCGCCGCCGAGGACAAGTGGGGCCAGACATCGGGGCTCGTGATGCTGCTCCCGCACGGCTTCGAGGGCCAGGGGCCCGAGCACAGCTCAGCCCGTATCGAGCGGTTCCTCACGTTGGCCTCCGAGGACAACATCCAGGTGGTCAACGCCACGACCGCCGGTCAGTTCTTCCACCTGCTGCGCCGCCAAATGGTGCGCGATGTGCGCAAACCGCTCGTGGTGTTCACACCGAAGTCCTTGCTGCGCGCGAGGACCAGCCGCTCGTCGGTCGATTCACTGCTCACCGGCACGTTCGAAGAGTTGCTCGACGACTCCACCATCACCGATCGGGCGACCGTGCGGCGTCTCGTACTCTGCTCGGGCAAGGTCGGCGTCGAGGCACTGGCGGTGCGCGATGCAATGGCATCACCCAGCGCGGTGATCCGCATCGAACAGATCTTCCCATGGCCGGCCGAGGCGTTCGAGCACATCGTCGCCATATACCCGAACGCGAACGAGATCTTCTGGCTCCAGGAGGAGCCCGAGAACATGGGCGCGTGGAATTTCGTCAAGGGTCATCTGTTCGAGCCGTACGAGCACTCGCACCGCATCCACCGCGTGAGCCGATACGCCTCGGGCAGCCCGGCGGCGGGTATGTCCACGATCCATGCCCAGGAGCAAGCCGAACTACTCGAACGCGCCTTCGGCGGCTTCTGAACCTACGTGAAGGATGGTGCACCTGGGCGGCGCTTCACTCTTCTAGGAACGGCCGGTCGTGGTGTGGCGAGTTCGTCGTGGACTCAAACGATTTTCAGCACCCGCTAACGCAGCGCTACGCCGAGCACCGCTTCGAGCTCAACAATCGCTTCAAGTGGTTCAATCACCTTGATCGTGTGCATGCCAAGCGCTCGGGCGGCCTTGCAGTTCACGCCGAGATCATCGAGGAAAACGCACTCGTCGGGCGCTACTGCGAGGCGTTCACACGCCAGCAGATAGAACGCCGGATCGGGCTTTCGTACGCCCACTACGGCCGACTCGATCACCACATCGAAATGCGGCAGGAGCGCTCGAGCGGCGACGCCTTCGGAATCCATCGGTGCAAGGTTGTTGGTCAACAGCGCTGTCGCAT
Source organism: Actinomycetota bacterium (assembly GCA_043738925.1). Lineage (GTDB taxonomy): Bacteria > Actinomycetota > Acidimicrobiia > Acidimicrobiales > WLNW01 > WLNW01. Next base: position 3,438 of record JAYUFA010000560.1, on the reverse strand, counting down.
GCGTTGCGTGCACCCGGGCGAGCGCGTCGACCATCTCGGGGATCACACCGCCGGCCATTGAGGCCAACACTGCTTCCGCGTCGAGTGCCACACCGAACGCCCGCGCCTCGGCCTCGAACGCCGCACAGAATTCCACGCGAGGAAGCCGGCCACTTTCGAAACGCGCCCACGCGTTCGTATCGGGCTCAGTGGCATTGATGCGACGAATGATCCCCACCGGGAGGCCCGAACGCTGCTCGTATTGCGCGAACCCGGTGAACGGGCTTTCGACGAGCACACCACCCATGTCGAACAAGACCGCACGCACTCGCACATCCTACGGAAAGAAGCTGGTTGACTGTCGAGTGTGAAGAAAACACCAACTCACCTCGTCGTCGACGGCTCGAACCTCGCGACCGAGGGTCGCCAGATGCCCAGCTTGACGCAACTCGAGGAAGCCGTCGACGCGTTCGTTGCCGAAACCAAGTTCGACAACGTCATCGTCGTCGTCGATGCCACGTTCGGTCACCGCATCACCGCCAAGGAGCGCCGATGGTTCGACGAACTCGTCGCAACCAACCGCATCATCACGCCGCCCGCAGGCGCGATCGGTCGCGGTGACGCGTTCATTCTGCAGATCGCCACCCGCGCCAACGCAACGGTGCTCTCGAACGACTCGTTCCAGGAGTTCCACGGCACGCACACGTGGCTCTTCGACGAAGGCCGGCTCTTCGGGGGAAAACCCGTACCGCATGTCGGTTGGGTGTTCGTGTCGCGCGCGCCGGTACGCGGTCCCACGTCGCGCCGCGCAGTGAAAAAGGCGAAGACACCGGACGAGAGCGCGCCGCGCGAAGTCGTGCGCGCTTCCGCGCGCAACACATCGCGCGCGAACACGATCGACAGCGATGGAACAACCCGCGTCGAAACGTCGCGCGACGAACGTCCGCGACGCGTTGCGACCGGCATCGCGATGTCGGTCGCGCAATCAACACAAGAACACGATGAGGCGCGTGACGACGAGCACGCGATGTCGGCGTTGACATCAGGTGACGTGCAAGATCCAACGCGCAAGTCGACGAAGCGTCGATCGCGCCGCGGACGCAAAGCCACTGCCGAGCCCACGCGAAGCGGCGATACCGTGTTCGACAAGAAGTTCAATGAAACCCTTATTTTTCAAGGGTTTCAGAACAGACATCCCGTTGGCACCGCTGTCGAAGTGACCATCGATCGGTTCTCATCGCACGGCGCCTACGCGCGCATCGGTGACATCGAGGTGTACGCACCAACGAAGGCACTCGGTGATCCACCACCCGCGCGTGCGCGTGATGTGTTGAGCCTTGGCGAACCAACATTGGTTGTGATCGATCGCTACGACGATGACGCGTGCGGCATCGACGTGCGAGCGATTCGCATGGATGAGCGCGATGCGTACTACGCTTCTCCGCGGGCTTCCTCTTCGTCTGTGTTTTCGAGCACCGAGGTCGATCGCACGGCGAGCGAAGGAAGTGAACAGCCCATAAGGAGAAGCGAACCAGTGGCAACCAAGAAAGCTGCAGCGAAGAAGGCAGTGAAGAAGGCTCCGGCCAAGAAGGCAGCAGCGAAGAAGGCTCCGGCCAAGAAAGCTGCAGCGAAGAAGGCTCCGGCCAAGAAGACTGCAGCGAAGAAGACCGCAAAGCGCGCTGCAAAGAAGTAGCTCCACCGAGCTCATCGAAGGCCCCCGTCTCCCCGGCGGGGGCCTTCGTCGTTTTCGCGACGCATGCGCCGCGCGACATCTCGCAAGATCTCGCGACAGCGAGGCGACGGCAAGACCCCTTCGATAGCCTCGGCGCTCATGAGTGCGCAGTTCATCTACACGATGCGGAAGGTCAGCCGCTTCTATCCGCCGGACCGCGAAGTCCTGAAGGACATCACGCTCGCGTTTTATCCGGGCGCGAAGATCGGGGTGATCGGCGCGAACGGATCAGGCAAGTCGTCGTTGCTGCGGATCATGGCGGGCATCGACGACGGCTTCACCGGTGAGGCTCAGCTCACGCGCGGTTTCACCGTGGGGTTGTTGGAGCAGGAGCCCAAGCTCGACGAGACCAAAGACGTCATGGGCAACGTGATGGACGGCATTGGTGAGATCGCCACGCTGTTGCAGCGCTACGACGAGGTCCTCGCGAAATGGGCCGACCCCGATGTCGACTACGACAAGCTCGGTGCCGAGCAAGCCGACCTCGAAACCCAGATCGAGGCCGCAGGTTCCTGGGATCTGCAACGCACGATCGAAATCGCCATGGACGCACTGCGCCTGCCACCCGCAGATGCTGAGGTAGCAACGTTGTCGGGCGGCGAGCGACGCCGCGTCGGTCTGTGCCGTCTGTTGTTGTCGAAGCCTGATCTGTTGCTGCTCGACGAGCCGACCAACCACCTCGACGCCGAGTCGGTCGCGTGGCTCGAACGCACCTTGCAGGAGTATCACGGCACGGTGGTGGCCATCACCCACGACCGCTACTTCCTCGACAACGTCGCCCAGTGGATTCTCGAACTCGATCATGGCAAGGGATTGCCGTTCGAAGGCAACTACACCGGGTGGCTCGAACAAAAAACGCAGCGCCTCGATCAAGAAGACCGCGCCGACTCCACGCGCAAGCGCACGCTTGAGCGCGAACTCGACTGGGTACGCATGGCACCAAAGGCGCGCCAGGCGAAGGGCAAAGCTCGCCTCGCGGCCTATGACAAGCTGCTTGAGGAATCGAAGGCGGCCGACGGGCGCTCCGAGAAACTCGTGCTGCAGATCCCTTCGAACGAGCGCCTCGGCGATCAGGTGATCGTGCTCGATCACGTAACGAAGGGCTTCGGCGATCGGCTCCTTATCGACGACCTGTCGTTCAGCTTGCCTCGCGCCGGCATCGTCGGGGTCATCGGCGCCAACGGTGCGGGCAAGACCACGTTGTTCCGCATGATCGTGAACGCCGCGGAGGCTGCGGGTGCGGGCGACGCCGCGCAGGCTCCCGACTCGGGCACGCTCGTTGTTGGGCCCACGGTGCAGCTCGCGCATGTCGATCAATCACGCGACTCGCTCGAGGCCACCCGCACCGTCTACGAAGAGATCACCGATGGTCGCGAGACAGTGATGCTCGGCAACCGGGAAATGAACGGCAGGGCGTACGTGGCGTCGTTCAACTTTCGTGGGTCCGATCAGCAAAAGCGCGTCGGAGACCTCTCGGGAGGTGAACGCAACCGGGTCCACCTCGCGAAGATGCTGCGGCGTGGCGGCAATGTGCTGCTACTCGACGAACCGACGAACGATCTCGATGTCGACACCCTGCGCGCCCTCGAAGATGCGCTCGAAGCATTCGCCGGATGTGCTGTGGTCATCAGCCACGATCGCTGGTTCCTCGACCGCATCGCCACGCATGTGCTCGCGTTCGAAGGCGACTCGGTGGTTCGTTGGTTCGAAGGGAACTTCTCCGACTA
>JAYUFA010000559.1:0-3083 GCA_043738925.1 Actinomycetota bacterium | reverse complement strand
CAGTTCGGCTACCAGGCGTTGTGCTGCGGCGATCGGATCGTCGGCTGCAGTGACCGCGCGTCCGACAACGATCAGGTCAGCACCGCCCGCGGCGGCCTCGGCCGGGGTGGCGTGACGTACTTGGTCGTTGGCGTCGCCATCGGCGAACCGGATGCCCGGCACGACGCGCTTGAGACGCGGCGCGTAGCTGTACGCGTCCTTGAGATCGGCGGCCGCGCACACGATGCCGGAACACCCCGCCTCGGCAGCGAGCATGACCCGCTTGGGCATGATGTGCGCCGGCGCGTCGGCGTCACTGGTCAACACGGTGATGGCAAGCGACCACGGCTCGTCAAGCCCGGCGCGGGTTGCGCCTTCGACCAGCCCTTCGACGCCGGCCTTCAACATGTCGACCCCGCCCTGCGCGTGCATGGTGACATAACGCACGCCGAGAGCGCCGAGTACTCGGGCCGCCTTGTTGACCGTGGTTGGGATGTCATGCAGCTTGAGGTCGAGGAAGACCTCATAGCCGAGATCGCTCAATGTTCCGATGACCTCGGGGCCGGCCGCGGAGTAGAGCTCAAGCCCGACCTTGGCAACGCTGAAGTACGGACGCAGCTGACGACCGATGCGCAAGGCGAGTACCAAGTCGTCGACATCAAGCGCCAGCGCGAGTCGCTGGCGGATCGCGTTCGGTACTTCGGTGGTCGCAGTGTCAGCCATGGGCTCCTCCGGAGAGCTCTCGTAGGTCGCGGACCTGGTGTTGAACACACCAGCGGACAAGGTCGATGCGGATGCGATCGAGCACATGGGGCTCGGCGAACGTGGCGGTACCCACCTGCACTGCTTGCGCGCCAGCGAGGAGATACTCGATCACGTCCGTAGCCGACGCTACACCGCCCACCCCGACGATGGGCAGATCCGGCAGCGCGGCCCGGCAGTCATAGACCGCTCGCAGTGCCACCGGCTTGATCGCGGGACCGGACAATCCGCCGCGACCGGCGCCGAGCCGTGGCCGACGAGTCTCGGGATCGATGGCCATCGCCAGCAGCGTGTTCGTGAGGGTGACTGCTTCGGCCCCACCGAGTCGAGCCGCGTCGGCGATCTCGGCGATGTCGTGCACATTCGGCGACAGCTTGGCCCAGCGAGGGCGCCCGCACGATGCGGTCGCGGCCAACACCTCCTGGGTGGCGGAGGGTGAATGCGCAAACATGCGCTTGCGATCTTCAAGGTTCGGACACGACACGTTGACTTCGACCGCAATCACCTCGGGGGGTGCGTCGGCGAGAAGCTGCGCGGCGCGGGCGAACTCGTCGACCGTGCGTCCCCAAATGCTGACCACCACCCGCGCGCCGGTCGCAAGCAGCGGTGGCAGCTCACGGTCAATCCACACGGCGATGCCCGGGCCCTGAAGCCCGACGCTGTTCACCATGCCCGCGGTGGCCTCGTGTACGCGCGGCGCCGGGTTGCCCGGCCACGCATCCGCCGACAGTGACTTGACCACCACGGCACCCAATGCCGCCAGGTTGACGTACGGTGCCAACTCGGCGCCATGACCCGAGGTGCCCGACGCAGTGCACAACACCGAACGCAAAGCAACCGAACCGACGCGGGTCGACAGATCGACACGCTCGGCGTGGTCGCGCTCGGCAGCGTTGTCTCCGCGATGCCTCGGTAGCGTCACCCGACCGCGCCCCGGTGATACTCCTGCAGGGGACGCACCACGAGGTCATGCGTCGACCAGTCGAGCATCCCACGCGCGGCCGCCAGCGCGGCCGCTGCGGTGGTGAGCAGCGGAACGTTGTTGCGCTGTGCCGCCGTGCGAATGTGCGCACCGTCAGCGCGCGGGCCTCGGCCGCGCGGCGAGTTCACCACGAGGTCGATATCACCCGACGTGATCAGATCGACGCCGTCGTCGCCGGGCTCGCCCAACTTGACCAGCACCTGGCGTACGGCGACCCCGGCAGCGGTCAGTGCCGCTGCCGTGCCGGAGGTAGCCACGATCGCGAAGCCAAGCTGTATGAACAGCGCCGCGGCATCGCAACCCAACGGCTTGTCGCGATCGGCAAGTGACATGAACACGGTTCCACTGGTTGGGAGTGGACCACCGGCAGCGATCTGGCTCTTTGCGAACGCCAGGCCCGTGGTGCGATCGATACCCATCACCTCGCCGGTCGAGCGCATCTCCGGACCAAGGACTGCGTCGGCCTCCGGAAAGCGGTTGAACGGCAGCACCGCCTCTTTGACCGCGACGTGGTTCGCGTTGATCGGCGGCCGCAATAGACCTTCGGCGCGTAACTCGGCGAGCGTCGCGCCAACCATCACGCGCGACGCGATCTTCGCCAAGGGCACGCCAGTTGTCTTGGCTACGAACGGCACCGTGCGCGACGCGCGCGGGTTGGCCTCGATGACGAACACTTGGTTCGCCTTCACGGCATATTGCACATTGATGAGACCACGCACGTCGAGCGCGTCAGCGATGCGTCGGGTGTAGTCCTCGATGACCTTGATGGTCTCCGCCGACAGATACGGCGGCGGGATGATGCACGCACTGTCGCCCGAGTGCACGCCGGCCTCTTCGACGTGCTCCATGACCGCGCCGATCACGAAGTCACCCGTTGCGTCGCGAATCGCGTCGACGTCAACCTCGGTCGCGTCCTCGAGGAACCGATCGACCAACACCGGACGCTCGGCGGACAGGCCACCTTCTATTGCGAGGCTGCCGAAGCCGACCACGGCGTTCCATGATCGTTCGAGGCTCTCGTCGTCGTAGACGATCTCCATCGCCCGACCACCGAGTACGTACGACGGGCGCACCAACGCCGGGTAGCCGATGCGACCCACGATGGCCTTCGCGTCGGTGAACGTGGTCGCCGTGCCACCCGCCGGCTGAGGGATCTCGAGTCGCCCGCACAACGCGTTCCAGTGATCGCGGTCCTCAGCCAGGTCGATCGACGCGGCAGTCGTGCCGAGCACGAGTGACTCGGGGAGCTGGCCCGACAGCTTCAACGGGGTCTGACCGCCCAGCGAGACGATCACGCCGATCGGGTTCTCGGCCTCGATGATGTTGGTGACGTCTTCGAACGTGACCGGCTCGAAATACA
>JAYUFA010000558.1:0-3088 GCA_043738925.1 Actinomycetota bacterium | reverse complement strand
GCGGCCGGTTCGCACCGCAGCGGAACTGCCGCGCTTCGAGCCTGTCGTCGCTCCGGAGTTGGGTGAGATCAGACGTGAGCTTTCGTGGTCGCAGCCAGAGCAGCCAATGCCGGACGTGGTGTACGTGCGCTTGCAGCAGGTTGCTCGCCAACGTGTGCGCGGCGGTCTCGGGCTCGACCCTGCCCTGGCGCGCAATCACGGCGCGTTGGCGCGGGTTATTCCGGCGCAGTTGTTCACGCTCGTGATGAGCGGTTACGTGGCCGACCCGAGACGTGGTCCGACCGAGGTCGTCGACGGAGACACGCCGCTCGTGCGGGGATACGTGCCGTATCACCTGCGGCCGCCGATGTCGGCACTCTCGCAACTCATTGAGGAGATCGAAGCACTGTGAACGAGCCGACTTCCGTGGACGCATCGACTGGCGTCGCACGACCACTACGTCCGCCCGCGCCGCCCCCGCCGCCGCCGCCGTTTGTGCCGTCGACTGCGGCCGTGGCGATGCCGCGCCGCGGCTCGAACGCGGAGCTGGCACATACCGCCTCGCTTGCCCGTGCGCTCGTCGATGAGGTCGAGCGCGCGGTGATCGGCAAGCGAGCGGTACTCGAACTGGTGTTGTGTGGCCTATTGGCTGACGGGCACGTGCTGCTCGACGATCTGCCCGGTGTCGCCAAGACACTCATGGCGAGATCGTTCGCAACCGCCGCGGGCCTTGGGTTCTCGCGCGTGCAGTTCACGCCCGACCTGCTGCCAAGTGATGTCACTGGCGCGACAGTGCTTGACCTCGTGACGAACCAAGCTGCGTTCGAGCCCGGCCCGATTTTCGCGCAGCTCGTTTTGGCCGACGAGATCAACCGCGCGCCCGCGAAGACACAGTCGGCCTTGCTCGAAGCGATGCAGGAGCATCAGGTGACCGTGGACGGCCGCACGCGACTGTTGCCCGCACCGTTCATCGTGATCGCCACGCAGAATCCGATCGAATCCGAGGGGACGTTCGCGTTGCCTGAGGCGCAACTCGACCGCTTCATCCTGCGTACGCGCGTGGGCTACCCATCGCGCGAGGACGAACGCGAGCTCTTGGCACGCCGCATTGCTCGACGCACGGATGAGGTCGAGATCCGCCCCGTTGTCAGCGCGGCCGATGTCCTGGTGATGCAGGCATCACTCGAACAGGTCGAGGTCGATGCGCGGATCTTGCAGTTCATCGTCGACCTACTCACGGCCACCCGATCGTCGCGCGAACTTCGTGTCGGCGCGAGCCCACGCGGTGGTATAGCGCTCCTCAAGCTGTCACGCGCCCGCGCCGTCTTGTCGAACCGCGATTTCGTCACGCCCGACGACGTGCGCGCGATAGCAATACCAGCGTTGGCGCACCGCGTTGTGCTGAGTGGCGAAGCGTGGGCGCGCGAAGCTGATCCCGTGACCTTGGTGCGCACCGCAATCGACAGTGTTCCGGCGCCCTCGTGGCAATGATCAAGCCGCGCCATGACGGGCGTGTCATCGGGTACGCGACCGTGGTCACGATCGGTATCACGCTGGCGGTTGCCGCGGGCCGCCCCGCGCTGGCCGCGTTCGCGGCTCCGTTCGTGGTTGCGCTGTTCCTCGGGCTTCGCGTGCGCGTGCCGCTCGACATCGCTGCCACGTCGAGTGTCGATCACAAGACGCTGCTCGAAGGTGATGAGTTCGAAGCCACGATCACGGTGGCGTGCCGGGCCGACCTTCACGTAACGCTCCGCGTCGTGCCGAATGTCGGCGTCGGAGTTGCTGCGGGAGAGCACAACATTGTGACCTTGCCGCCGGGACAGAGGACGGCGGTGGTTCGTCACGTCGCACTCGAATGGGGGAGTCATCACGCCGCCTCGTTCATCGCGTCGGCCTGGTTGCCCGGGGGCCTGCTCGTTTGGCAGGGCGCGGCAGGCGTCGGTGAGCGCGTGCGTGTCCTGCCACGACCGGTGCGTCTGCGGCAGCTGCTCGATCCATCGCACGCTCGAGTGATCGCCGGCATCCACGGGTCGCGCGCGGTCGGCGACGGTATCGACTTCGCCGAGATCCGACCGTGGGTGCCCGGTGACCGACTACGTCATCTCAACCGACGCGCCTCGGCGCGGCGTCGCGCGCCGCACGTGAATCGGTTTCATCCCGAGCGTGCCGGTGATGTCGTGTTGTTGATCGACTCGTTCGGTGACATCTCGACGAGCACCTCGTCGACGCTCAACCGCGCGGTGATCGCACGCGCGGCGCGCGCCGCATGGGCGTTGGCGCAGGTGCACCTTCGCGCACACGACCGTGTGGGGTTCCTCTCGTACGGTCGCGTCGGCTCGTGGTTGCCCCCCGGCGGCGGTGATCGCGCTCGCTACCGGCTGCTGTCGATACTGCTCGACCTGGGTGGCGATGTGGCCGACGGAACAACGCGGTGGGGCACCAACCCGTCGCGCGTCGTACCGACCAACGCACTCGTGGTGGCCTTCACCCCGTTATGGCACGCGCAGAGCGTTGCCACGTTGGTCCAACTGCGCCGTGTGGGCTGCAACGTGGCCGCCGTCGTGGTCGACACGAGTGATCTGATGGCCCCACCGGCGACAGCGAAAGATGAACTCGCAGTTCGATTCTGGAACTTGCAACTGATCGAACGGCGTCGGGCGCTGTCGGCGGCCGGGGTGGTCGAAGTGCTGTGGCCCGCCGGGGGCGACGTCGGCCACGCAATTGCGCGTGTTCGTCAGTTGTCACGGGCAGTGTCGCGATGAGCGGTGGCGTCAATCCGCGGGCCAGACGTGGCGCGACGGTGATCGCCGCGGTCCTCTGCATCGCCGCGGCGCAAGCGATCGTGTTGTTGTGGGGTTCGAGGGGCAGTGGGCTTGTGGTGATCGCGGCGATCGTCGCGGTGGTGCTGGCGCTCATCGAGCCACTCGTGGACGAGGTCACGATGCTGCCGTGGGTAACGGGCGTGGCGAGCGTCGGCCCGGTGATTGCGTCGCTATCGGACGAGCGCGCGCTGTGGAGTGTGGCCGGTGCCGGTGTATTCGTGTGGGCCGGAACTGAACTCTTGGCCGTAGCGCGCGCGATGGTGCGTCTCGACCAGTCGGTGACGCTC
>JAYUFA010000557.1:0-21576 GCA_043738925.1 Actinomycetota bacterium | reverse complement strand
TCCTGTTCGCGCTCACTCCCGTGGTGGTCGTTGCGGCCATCTTGGCGTTGGCCAACCGCCGGGCGAACGCTCTGCAGAAGGCCACGCTCGCCGCGGGGGTCACACCGGCTGACGACGAGAAAGCTGGCCCGTCGACCGGCCCCGCGGACCTGTGAACTACAGCACCACGCGTTCCACGTCAGCGCCGATGGCTTGGAGCTTGCCCACGAAGTTCTCATAGCCGCGGTCGATGTGGTGCACGTCCTGCACGAGCGTCTCGCCTTCGGCGCGCAGCGATGCGATCACCAGCGCCGCGCCGGCGCGAATGTCGGGCGCCTTCACCGGAGCACCCGACAGCTGCGCTACGCCGCGCACGACGGCGTGATGGCCCTCGGTGCGGATATCGGCACCCATGCGCACCAACTCGTCTATGTAACGAAAGCGCCCGGAGAAAAGGTTCTCGGTGACGATGCCCACGCCATCGGCGACCGACAGCAGCGCCACGAGCAGCGGCTTGTAGTCGGTCGCGATGCCAGGGTACGGCAGCGTCGACACGTCGACCGATGACAAGCGGCGGTTGACCATCGCCCACAGGCCATCGATGGTCGGTGAGATGCGCATACCCATCTCGCCGAGCTTCAGGCAGAGCATGTCCATGTGATCGGGCCGACCACCATCGAGCGTGATCTCGCCGCCGGCAACGCCGACCGCGGCGAGAAAGGTCGCCGCTTCGACGCGATCGGGGATGATGGTGTGCTCGATCGCGCTCAGCTCATCGACGCCTTCGATCGTGATGGTTGACGTGCCGGCACCGATGATGTTCGCGCCCATGCGGTTGAGGAACGCCGCGAGGTCGGATACCTCAGGCTCGCGCGCCGCATTGTCGATGACGGTGATGCCTTTGGCGCGCACCGCGGCCATGAGCACGTTCTCGGTCGCGGTGACGCTCGGAAAGTCGAAGATGATGCGCGCGCCGATCAAGTGGTGGGCACGCGCGATGACGAACCCGCGCTTCGTCTCGATGTGCGCGCCGAGCTCGGTCAATGCGCGGAGGTGAATGTCGATCGGTCGCGATCCGAAGTCGTCGCCGCCGGGCAGCGCGACACGCGCCTCACCGAAGCGCGCCAGCAGCGGACCGAGCACCACCACGGACGCGCGCATCTTCTCGACCAACTCGTACGGCGCTTCGGGGATGACGTTGTCGCCGACGTCGACCCGCAGCACGTCACCCGTTTGGATGACCGTGACGCCCATCGCTTCGAGCAGCTCGGCCATGATCGCCACGTCGTGGATCTGCGGCACGTTGCGAATGGTGTACGTGCCTGACGCCAACAGCGTCGCGGCCATCACTTTCAGCACGGAATTCTTCGCCCCGGAGATCGACACCATGCCGCTCAACGGACCGGAGGGACGTACCAAAATGGCTTCGCGGACGTCGGGCACCACAGAAGTATGCTCCCCGCCGACCGACGGGAGGCACTATCCAGCATGCGGAGCGGCCACTCGCGCACCATCACGTCCCGGCGCGTGGTCACTCCCGTCGAGCTCGAACCGCTCCTCGCCATGCTCCGTATGCCGCGCGAGGACATCGTCGCCGAGGTCGCGGGCTCAGCCCCTGACACGTTCGCGCTCGCGGCCGGGCCGTTCCTGCACTACGAACGCACGTTGCACCTTGCACCGCACGCCGCGGACGACGACCGCACCGAGGTGACCGAGACGTTCACTTATGCGATCGCGGCGCCCGCATGGCGCGTGCTGTTTCGCCTACCTGTCGCGAGGGCCTTGCGTCATCGACCGGCTCCGGGGTTAATGCCGTGGTGGTCACCGCCTGCACGCCTGGATGCGCGCGCGTCGACCGTGCTCGCGCTGCTGTGCACCGTGTCCGTCGTTGCCGGCTACCTCGGCACCGTCATCACGCAGACGATCACGTTTGCGGCAAGGGAGTTCGGCAATACGAAGGCCGCGCAGGGCAACACGCTCGCCGCGGTGCGCGTCGGCATCTTGCTCTCGATGACCATCGTGACGTTCGCGGATCGACGTGGTCGGCGCGCGTTCACCGTGTGGGGGTCCGTCGCCGCGTGCGTGTTCACCGCGCTCGGCGCGTTCTCGGTGAACTTGTGGACGCTTGGCGCCACGCAAACGGTTGCACGCGGGATCACGACAGCGGTAGCGATCCTCATCACCATCATCGCCGCCGAGGAGCTGCCTGCGGGCGCCCGCGCCTACGGCCTCAGCGTGCTCACGTTGGTCGGCGGCCTCGGTGCCGGCATTGCCGTTTGGGTGCTGCCGATTGCTGACGCCGACGTGCGCGCGTGGCGGGTCATTTACGTGCTGCCGGTGCTGTTCATCCCGTTCATCGTGCACGTCATTCGCGAGCTGCCGGAAACGCATCGGTTCGAGGTCGCCGCCGCACAAACAAGCGGACCATCGATGTCTCAGCGCCGCCTGTTGATCCTCGGCGTGTCGGCGTTGCTGGTGCTCGCGTTTCGCACACCTGCGTCGCAACTGCAAAACGATTTTCTGCGCGACGAGCGCGGCTTCAGCGCGGCGCGCATCTCGCTGTTCACGGTGGTGACGAGTACGCCAGTCGGTATCGGTGTCTTTCTCGGCGGACGGCTTGCCGATCGTCACGGTCGCCGCCTTGTCGGCGCGATAGCCATGGTCATCGGTGCCACCGGCACCGTGATCGCGTTCTTGTCGCATGGCTGGCCGATGTGGGTGTGGCAGCTCGTCGGCATCGTCATCGGTGCCGCGACCATCCCCGCACTCGGCGTGTATGGCCCCGAGCTGTTCGGCACACGATCGCGCGGCAAAGCCAACGGACTCGTGTCGATGGCCGGTGTTCTCGGCAGCACGCTCGGTCTGCTCGTCGCGTCGCACTTGTCGGACCACATCGGCCTCGGCAAATCGTTGGCCATCTTGTCCGCAGGGCCACTCGTGGTCGCGGCGCTCGTGCTGATCGCCTACCCCGAGACCGCGCAGCTCGAGTTGGAACAGATCAATCCAGCGGGCGACCCGTAAAACGTCGGCGAAGGCGTTCGAGGTGACCCGACGCACGCGGAGCGACGCATTAGCCTTGGCGAACGATGCGGCGATCGGTTCTCCTCCTCGTAACCATCCCCGTCGTGATCGCCATGGCGGCAAACGGGTGTGCTGGCTCGCGCCCGTCACTCGCCGAGGCGCTCCCACCGAGTACCACCGTCGATCTCACGAACGTGGCGAAGATCGCCAACGCCGATCCGAACACCGCTGACTCCTCCCTTGTCGCATCGGCCATCGTTGCGGCCGTCAACGTGTACGACGCACCAGACAGACCCAACGTGACGCGCACGTTGAAGAACCCGAACACCAACGGCGCGCCGCTGGTGTTCCTCGTCGATCAGGCACAGGCCGGTTGGCTGCGCGTACTTCTGCCGGTGCGGCCGAACGGTTCAATCGGCTGGATCAAGGCCACCGACGTCAAGCTGTCACGCCACAACTTCCGCATCGAGGTGCGGCTGACCGACTTCCGCATCCTGGTAACGCGGGGTAGCCAGACGATTCTCGATGCGCCCATCGGCGTCGCCATGGACAACACCCCGACGCCGGGTGGGAGGTACTACACCACCGAGCTGTTGAAACCGCCCAACGACAACACCGTGTACGGAGCTTTTGCGTACGGGCTGTCGGGCTTCAGCGAAGCCTTCGACACGTTCAACGGCGGCCCGGGCCAACTCGGCATCCACGGCACCAACGACCCGTCGAGCATCGGCAAGAAGGTCAGCCACGGCTGCGTACGCTTGCGCAACGAGGACATCAGCAAGCTCGCCGCCATTCTGCCCCTCGGCGTGCCCGTCACGATCACGAAGTAGCCCCGGGGGCGTCGAGTCGTTTGCTGATCGTTGCGTAGGCGCGAGACCCGAACCAGCTACAGGCCGGCGAGCCACTCCTGAACGGACGCAACAATCGCTCCGTCTTGACCCTTGAGGTCGTGGCCCCCCTTCAGCCACACCTGCGTCACCGCTCCGGGGATCGTGTCCACATGGGCGTCGAATTCGGCGCGCGTGCCGAAGGCATCGCGCTCGCCGGAGATGAACAAGCATGGCAGATCGAGTGCGCCGAAGTGCGCCGTTCGCAACTGATCGGGCTTGCCCGGTGGATGCAGCGGATAGCTGATGAGTACCAGCCCCGCCGCGGGAAGACCTTCGGCCACCGCGAGCGAGCACATGCGTCCACCCATCGATCGTCCGCCGAGCACCATGCGCGCCGGCTCGACACCCGTGGCCGCGGTGAACAGCGCCACTTCGTCGCGGATGCATGCGATCAACTTCGGCGCTCGATCGGGCGCGCGGCGCCCCTCGCGCCGGTAGGGGAAATCGACCCGCGCGACCGGCATTGGCGCCAGCGCGGTCTCGATCGCGACCAGCGACGGGTGCGACGCCGCGCTCCCTGCGCCAGGCGTCAACAACATTGCACCCACTGATCGCCCCGACCGACTCACGCCAGCAGAATACGCCGCGCCTCGGCGAGGTCGGCGATGCGCTCCGCCGCCGTTGCCGTGGTGCCACCGTGATCGGGATGCGCGTCGCGTAGCCGTTCGCGAAAGCGTCGTTGCACCGTTGTCTTGGTGATCGCGATGTCGGGTGCGATTCCAAGGATCACCCGTGCCCAGCCGACCGGATCGCTCAACGCGAACACCGGCATCGCGGCGTCGGTGCCGCGGCCGAGCACGCGTGACACGAAGCGACCGTCGAGCGCGCCACGCCACTTGAGCCCGACATGGATCGCCGCGATCGACGCTGCGCGCGCGCTGGGCGACATCGGCGCGCACGCGTACGCGGCCGCCAAAAGGAATTGTTCGGGCGTGCCGGTGCCTTTCTCCACGCGAAACCGCAAGCGCGCATCCTCGCTCACGAGGCGATGCACTGATCGGGTCAGCCCTACGCGATCTTGCTGGAAGCGGTGCCGTAGATGCGGCTGCGTGATGCGTTGCCCACGCTCGATCTGACGAAGTAGCCGCGCGTATTCATCGAACAGGTCCGCGTCGAGCATTGGTGCGAACACTGCCGCGATGCCGGCGAGCAACGTCGCGCCGTGACCGGGCGGCGGATCGGTCGGCAACGTGGCCTTTCCCAGTGCGACGCGACGTGTGGGCGCGACGGGTCGCGAATGGAACACTTCCAACTCGGCAACGATCATCGTCAGATCAAGCCGAACAACACATCGCGCAGTTGCTTCGCTCGCTGCTCGATGTCCATGTCGTCGCTCGCGGTGTCGTCGAGCAACTCTTCGAGATCACGCACCTGGCCCACGATGTTGTTCCACGCCGGCCGCTCGAAGCCGAACGGCATCCCCATGCGGTGCACTGTCGGCGCCTGTTCCAAGAACCGCAACACACCTTGCGCGTCACGCGCGTTCTTCCGCAGTCGATCGGTCGCACCGAACAATTTCGACAGCACGTCGTTCACGTCGAGACCGTCGAGGTCGACGGGACCGGCGTCATCGGCATCGTCGTCGATGTGCGCGCCATCGGCGTGTTCATCGGCGTCCGCCGTTTCGGTGCCTTGATCGTTCTCGTCGTCGTCGGACGCAGAGCCCGCGGACGCAGAATCGTCGGCCGACGCGGTCATCGGCGATCCCTCGAGCTCGTCGAGCAAGGCCTCGACTCGATCCTCGTCCTCGGCATGCAACACGAGGTCACCGTTGGCGTCGAACTCGTGCGGAATGCCTTCGGCGCCGAGCCGAGACGACAAAACAGTCTGTTGCTCAGCAGTCCAGCCCTCCATTTCGTACACCACTTGCTCGAGCTCAGCATCGAGGGTCGGTAGCGTCGCGTGCTCGACCTCCTCGACGAGGTCATCCACCGCCGACTCGTCATCCGCACGCACGATCATCGTTGCGCCCTGCCACGCATGAGAGATGTGGCGACTCGTCATGAGTTGATCGAGCATGCGACGCGACTCGAACGCCCAGTCATGGAACTCGTAGGCGAGTTGCTCCTCTTCCTCCGAACCCACCGCCTCGGCGGGTATCGGCGGCTCGGCCACGAGACCCACGCCACACTCGAGACATTCGACGACCGACGCGTCGTACTCGGCACCACACTGGAAACACCACATCGAAGCCACGTCAGCAGTCTTGCAGTTCACGCCGCGAACGCGCGCTCGGAGACCACCAGCGCGCGGTGAGCGTCACCGCAACCCACGCGCCCAACGCACCGCCAACCGAACCTGCCGCGAGATCACCGAGCGTGTCCGCATAGGTCAGATGCAGGTTGCCCACACCGGCCTGCATGATGTTGTACTCGGCAATCTCCCAGGCGATGGCCGCGAGTGCACCGATGCCCGTTCCTGCGATCCATACGAGTGACCGCACCTCCCGGTGTCGCGCCGCGCCCTGTAACGCCATCGTGATGCCCCACACCAGCACGAACCAGTTCACGAAGTGCAACACGTTGTCGAAGCTGTTCCACTTGTCGAACCATCCGAACGCGTTGCCGAGCGTGTCGAGCAAGAACGGCACGGTGAGACCGATGTCGAGCCCAGAATTCCAAACGCGACCGCGCCACCACAGAATGGGAACGATCAGTGCGGGGACGACGTACACCGGCAGCCGGTATCCCATGCCCTTACCGGCGAAGCCGCCGACTTCCGGGAACAATGCTCCACCCACCATCAAGCCGACGAGCAGCACTTTGGCACCGATCAGCAACCACAACGTGCAGCGATCGGGCAGTCGCTGTCTCATCGCACGAACCGTACTGCCCGACCGCGGCCTTCGCCGATAGGCCATCCGGTTCATGGTCGAGCGTGAGTCGTTCGCTAACCTCCACGCATGAGCACGAACCCCTCTGTCCCCGATCGCAACCTCGCACTCGAACTTGTCCGTGTCACCGAGGCCGCGGCCATGGCCGCGTCGCGTTGGATGGGTCGTGGCGACAAGAACGGAGCCGACGGTGCAGCGGTCGACGCGATGCGCCTCGTACTCAGCACCGTTGCCATGCGCGGTGTCATCGTCATTGGCGAAGGCGAGAAGGACGAAGCGCCGATGCTCTACAACGGCGAGCACGTCGGCGCCGGCGATGCCAGCGCCGAAGTCGACATAGCGGTCGATCCGATCGACGGCACCACGCTCACCTCTCTCGGACGTGGCAACGCGCTCGCCGTCATCGCGGTCAGCGATCGCGGCACCATGTTCAATCCGGGCCCGTGCGTCTACATGGACAAGCTCGCGGTCGGGCCGGAGGGCAAGGGTCATGTCGGTATCGATCGCTCACCCTCGGAGAACCTGCGGGCGCTCGCCAAGGCCAAGGGGGTTGCCGTGCGCGACCTCACGGCCGTCATCCTCGACCGCGACCGCCATATCGAGCTCATCGCCGAGGTGCGCGAGGCCGGTGCACGCATCCGCCTGATCCCCGACGGCGACGTCGCCGGCGCCATCTCCACCGCATGGGCCGAGTCGGGTGCCGACATCATGTTCGGCATCGGCGGCACGCCGGAGGGTGTCATTGCCGCTGCCGCCCTCAAGTGCATCGGTGGCGAGCTGCAAGGCAAGCTGTGGCCGCGCAACGACGCCGAACGCGACGCGGCCATCGCTCTCGGTTACGACTTCGATCGCGTACTCGGCACCGACGATCTCTGTGCAGGCGACAACTGCTTCTTCGCCGCGACGGGCATCACCGATGGCGAGTTGCTCAAGGGCGTTCGCTACGACGTCAGCGGCGTGCACACCCAGTCGCTCGTGATGCGTTCGAAGTCAGGCACCGTGCGCGTCGTCAACGCGCACCATCGCCCGGAGAAGACCGCGTAGTTCACGCGGACGTCACACAAGTCCCGACCGGACCGCGTTGCGCACTGCCTACGCTCACGCAATCTGGCACCATGCGCGACGAAAGGTCGAGGCGACGCCGTGTTCCTTTCTCCTCACGAACGCGACAAGTTGCTCGTGCATGTCGCGGCCGAGCTCGCGTGGAAGCGCCACGCACGCGGGCTTCGGCTGAACTATCCCGAAGCGGTGGCAGTGCTCACCTCGTGGGTCTTCGAAGCAGCGCGCGATGGGCGCACCGTTGTCGATCTCATGGAGGCCGGCCGTGCGGTGCTGGGCCGTAATGACGTGATGGACGGCGTGCGCGAACTCATCGACGAAGTACAGGTGGAAGCCACGTTCCCCGACGGCACGAAACTCGTGACGCTGCACCACCCGATTCCCTGAAGGAGCATCATGATCCCCGGAGAGATCATCGGCCCCGACGACATCCTCGTGTTGAACCGGGGTCGCGCGACGTGTGTCGTGACGGTGCTCAACACCGGCGACCGTCCCGTGCAAGTTGGCTCGCACTACCACTTTGCCGAGACCAACCCAGCGCTCCGCTTCGAACGTCACGCGGCGCGTGGACATCGGCTCGACATCGCGGCCGGAACCTCAGTGCGGTTCGAGCCGGGCATCGAGATCGATGTCACGTTGGTGGCCTTCGGTGGAACGAAGTTCATGGCGGGCTTTCGCGGCGAGTTCGGAGGTGTCGTCGATGGCTGAGATCGAGCGCGCGGCGTATCGCCGGCTGCTCGGCCCGACGAGCGGTGATCGCATTCGTCTCGCCGACACCGATCTGCTCATCGAAGTCGAGCGCGATCTCTGCTTCGGTGGCGACGAGGTGATCTTCGGCGGCGGCAAGGTGATCCGCGAGTCGATGGGTCAGTCGCGAGCGACGCGCGCAGAGGGTGCGCCTGACCTCGTCATCACCGGCGCAGTGATCCTCGATCACTGGGGCATCATCAAAGCAGATATTGGCATCCGCGACGGTCGCATCGTTGGCATCGGCAAGGCCGGCAACCCCGACACGATGGACGGCGTCGACCCAGCGCTCGTGATCGGCCCGTCGACGGAAATCCTCTCGGGAAACGGCCGCATCATCACGGCCGGGGCCGTCGACTGCCACGTGCACTTCATCTGCCCGCAGATCATCGAGGAAGGACTCGCGTCCGGCATCACGACACTCATCGGCGGCGGCACCGGCCCCGCCGAAGGAACCAAGGCCACGACCATCACACCGGGCTCGTGGAATCTCGCGCGGATGCTCGAGGCCACCGACGCATACCCCGTCAACATCGTGCTCCTCGGCAAGGGCAACACGGTCTCGCAGGAAGCCATGTGGGAGCAGCTGCGTGCCGGGGCCGCCGGGTTCAAGCTCCATGAGGACTGGGGCACCACGCCGGCGGCGATCGACGCATGCCTCACGGTGGCCGACGCGTCCGGTGTGCAGGTGGCCATCCACACCGACACGCTGAACGAAGCGGGCTATGTCGATGCAACCCTTGCAGCGATCAAAGGCCGCTCGATCCACACGTATCACACCGAGGGTGCGGGTGGCGGCCACGCTCCCGACATCATCACGGTGGCTTCGTTCCCGAACGTGCTGCCGTCGTCGACCAATCCGACGCGACCACACACATTCAACACCGTGGCGGAGCACCTCGACATGTTGATGGTATGTCACCACCTCAACCCGAACGTGCCGGAAGATCTCGCGTTCGCCGAAAGCCGCATTCGTCCGAGCACCATCGCCGCCGAGGACATCCTGCACGACATGGGTGCGATCTCGATGATCGGATCCGACTCACAAGCGATGGGTCGCGTCGGCGAGGTCATCCTCCGCACCTGGCAGACGGCGCATGTCATGAAAAGTCGTCGTGGTTCGTTGCCGGGCGACGGCCCTGCCGACAACCACCGCGCTCGTCGCTACGTTGCGAAGTACACGATCTGTCCAGCGGTCGCCCACGGTCTCGACCACGAGATCGGCTCGATCGCGGTCGGCAAGCTCGCCGATCTCGTGTTGTGGGATCCACGGTTCTTCGGCGTGCGTCCCCACGCCGTCGTGAAGGGTGGCTTCATCGCCTGGGCGCAGATGGGTGACGCGAACGCTTCGATCCCAAGCCCGCAGCCGGTGTGGAATCGACCGATGTTCGGCAGCATTCCTCGCGTCGCATCTGAAACAAGCCTCAGCTTCGTCGCGCCCGCCGCGATCGACGACGGCCTCGCGTCACGCCTCGCGCTCGGTCGCCGCATCGTGCCGGTACGTGACACGCGGTCACTCGGCAAGCAGCACATGCCCGAAAACGACGTGCTCCCGCGCATCGAAGTCGACCCCGACACTTTCACCGTACGCATCGATGGAACACCCATCGACGAGGCACCCGTTGCCATACTCCCCATGGCCCAGCGTTACTTCCTCTTCTGATCACATGAGCCGCGCCGCACTGCTCCTCCTTGCCGACGGACGGTTTCCCGCGGGCACCCACGCGCACTCCGGTGGCATCGAGGCCGCGCACGCCGCGGGATACGTCACCGATTGCAGCTCGCTCGACCGCTATATCCGCGGACGTCTCGCGACCGTCGGCGTGGTCGACGCCACGTTTACTGCGCATGCAGCCGCGTCGATGCACCCATGGACCGTGCTGGACAGCGAGCTCGACGCGAGGCTTCTCTCGCCCCGAGTCCGTTCAGTGTCGCGGTCGCTTGGCCGACAGCTCCTGCGCACGGGTCGTCACGTGTGGCCCGATGCACGGCTCGACGCGCTGCACGACGCAATACCGAACGGCACGCACCAAGCCGTCGTCTTCGGCGCGCTCGCCGCCGCGGCCCGTGTGACACCACTTGACGCATCCGTCTGCGTTCTGCATCACCTCGCATCGGGGCTCGCCACCGCGGCGCTGCGGCTGCTCGGTCTCGATCCCTTCCAGCTGACCGCGCTCCTCGCCTCGCTCGCCGGGACCATCGAACGAACCGCGGACGACGCGGTCGCCCGACTCGACCAACCATTGCTCGCTCTTCCGGCGTGCAGCGGACCGCTCGCGGAGATCCTCGCCGAGGATCACGCCACCTGGGAGGTACGGCTCTTTGCTTCATGAACATGGCGCACCCGGTCACGCGTACGACCCACCGGCGCCCCGCGAGGGCCGGCCGTTGCGCATCGGCATCGGCGGACCCGTCGGCAGCGGGAAGACGGCACTCGTCGCGAGTCTTTGCCGACTCCTGGCCCAAACCGTTCCGATCGTGGTCGTCACGAACGACATCTTCACGAAGGAGGACGCCGAGGCGCTGCGGCGCATGCGCGTGCTCGCCGATGACCGAATCGTGGCGGTCGAGACAGGCTGCTGCCCGCATACGGCGATTCGCGACGACATCTCGGCGAACCTCGACGCGATCGAACAGCTGGAACGTATGCACGCCCCGGTCGAGCTGACACTTGTCGAGAGCGGCGGCGACAACCTCACCGCCGTCTTCAGCCGCGCACTCGTCGACCGCCAAATCTTTGTGCTCGACGTCGCCGGTGGCGACAAGGTCCCCCGCAAGGGTGGCCCCGGCGTGACCACCGCCGATCTGCTCGTGATCAACAAGACCGATCTCGCGCCACTCGTCGGCGCAGACCTCGAGGTGATGCGGCGCGATGCAACGGCACGCCGTGGCACCCTGCCGATCTCGTTCACCTCCCTCGTCGATACCGACGGCGCCGGCGAGGTCGCTCGTTGGGTCAGCCACGAGCTCGATCATTGGCGCAACGCAGTGACGTTCTGACCATGCGCGCGCGGGCCGCAATCGTGGCCGACTCGGTAGGTGGGTCGACGCGCCTCGTCACCCTTCGATGCGAATCGCCGCTCCTCGCGCGTCAAACGCCCGCTGGGGTGTACCTCGTGAACGGCGCCGCGGGTCCTCTCGGCGGCGACGACCTCGCGATCGACGTCCTCGTGGGCCCTGGCGCGGTGCTCACGGTGCGCAGCGCAGCGGCCGCGCTCGCGCTGCCTGGCCGTGACGGTGCCCAGTCGCGATTGCACACCTACCTGCGCGTCGGCGACGGGGCGACGCTCTCGTATCGACCAGAGCCCCTCATCTCGGTTCGTGGTAGTGATCACACTGTTTGCACCACAGTGGAACTGGCCGCCGATGCATGCCTGGTGCTGTTGGACGAGCTGGTTCTTGGTCGCCACAACGAGGACTCGGGACGCGTGCGGTCACAGCTGCGCGTCGTTCGTGATGGGCGCACACTTCTTGCCCACGACCTCGACGTTGGCGGCGAAGCCGATGCATGGACCAGTGCTGCCGTGATCGGTTCCGCGCGCGCCGTCGTCAGCATGGTGGTCATCGGCCCCGAAGCGCCAAGCGAACCACGCGTCCTGCTCGACTCGGCGCGGCAGACGTCAGCCAGCTGGCTACCCGTCGGCCGACACGCGGCGATACAACTGCTCCTCGGACCCACACTCGCAGCGGCCCGCCATGCCGGCGTCGCACTGTCGCGTACCGACCAGTCTTCGAGCCGCTGTGGTGTTTCAGTCGGCCGGTCGTAGCCGCGACGTCACCTGATACGCGGCGAAGCGTTTCAGGGCGCGCGGCATCGCCATCGTCGCTCCGGCGGCAACGCGGTTACCGAAGCCGTTGACGCGGACGACTTTGCCGTTGGCCGCGGCGCGCAAGGCGTCGCGCGCGACAGCGTCAGCCGTCATCCAGAACAGGTTGGCGCGATTCATCGGCGAATCGGGTAGCCCCGCGACTTCATGAAACTCCGTACGCGTGAAACCCGGACACGATGCCGTGACTTTCACTCCGGTGCCGCGCAACTCCATCGCGAGCGCCTCGCTGAAGCTCGTCACGAATGCCTTGGTCGCGCCGTACACCGCATTACGGGGTCCGGGCTGATTGCCGGCGATCGACGAGATATTCAAGATCGTGCCGTGACCGGCGACCACCATGTGCGCCGCCGCCGCGTGTGACAGGCGAACCAGCGCACTCACGTTCACATCAATCTGACCCTGCGCGTCCGACGGCGCAAGCTCCCATACGTTGCCGAACGTTCCGTAGCCGGCGTTGTTGACCAACAGGTCGATCGGTGCTGCGTCCTCGGCCAGCCGAGCAGCGACACGCTCGAGATCATCGGGCTTGGCGAGGTCGGCCGCGAACACCTCGACCTCGACGCCGCTCAGTTCGGCCCGCAGTTCTTCGAGACGATCGGCACGCCGCGCCACGAGCACGAGGTCAACATGATCGGCCGCCAACTGCCGCGCAATTTCGCGACCGATGCCCGCCGTTGGACCAGTGACGAGTGCACGCTTCCAAGTGGTCATGCCCCGAGGCTAATGGTCAGCGCAACACGGTTTGTATCTCTCGGATGGTCACCGCGATGGTGGTGTCGGCGCTCGTCAGTGTGTCGGCCAATCGACGCGTCGGATTGTCGCTGGTCGTGAGGTACACGTCGTAGACGATGTTTGCCCGCAGCGTTGTCTCGGTGACACCGGTGCGCCGATCGACCGTGGCATACGTGTGTCGCAAGCACGCAGGCGCGAGTTGTGGCGCGTCCGCAACCGCCGTTGTCAGCGACGCATCGACATTACAAACCACGAGGGGTTCGCCGTTGCCGGGGTCGATTTCGATGCGCCGCGCGACGGCTTCGGCCGTTGCCCACAGCGGGCCGGCTTGCGCGCTGCGTGGCCGCGTTGGCGTGCTCGCGACGGCGAACCAGGTTTCGAGACCAGTGATCTGGCGCGCCATGGGCGGACTCGACGCCAGCATCGGTGCCGGGGTCTCGATCAGATTGCGGGCATACGCCTCGACGTTGTCGATGGTGGTGGTGTTGCCATTCGTCGGATCACGCGGGTTCCACACCGCGAACGTGACCAGGTAAGGCAGGTCCTCGCCGACGTTGTAACAGATGAGCGTGTGCCAACTGCCGGGCGTCAGATCGATCGGCGTGGCACGTGCCAGATCTCGCATCTCGGCCGGGGTGTAGGTGCCGTGGCCGGTCGGCGGCGCCTCCTGGTTCGGCGGTGGCAGCCGCACGCAGAACCGGGTCGGGTGGCGCGGCAGGTCGCGAGTCGGCACCACCACCTCGCTCGGCGGCTCGCGATAGCCGGCCCAGACATTGCGATCGTGGTAGCCGGCGCCGTTCGGGTCGTCAGCAGCGGACGCAGCGCTTGGCGCCCCCGTCACGATCACGGCGGCCACGAGCAACCCCGGGAGGCGATTCGACCGTCGGCGCAGCATCACATTTGAAAGGGTACGAAACAACCTGACGATTGACCAGGGCAAACCGACGATTTTTCGGGCCGGTTCGGCACGGTCGCCACCGACGAGCTAGCGCGTGAACTCCACCGACGCCGATCGGTCGAGCGAAGCCACCACGTCGTGGTAACTCTGGACCATCCGTTCACCGAGCCCGAAGATCGGCCCCGTGAGCTGCACGATCATCGCCGCAATGTCCGCCCGCAGTGTGTCGTGTGCCAAGACCTGCGCCTCGAGGACAAGGTCCTGATGGCGATGTGGTGGCTCTTGACGCAGCGCAACCTCGGCTGCCTCGCGACTCACGCCGGTGCGGCGGGCAACATCGTCCACCTGCTTGCGCCGCGCTTGGGCGAGCTCGCCCCGCAAGATCTCGATCCCGTTGGTGGTGGGTATCAGCCGATCGACGCTGCTGAGCAGCCGGTGCAGCTCACCGCACTTGGCCGCGATCTGGTCGATCACGGCGGCGCGACTGGCCTCGGGATCCTCGCGACGTCGGACCACCGAGCCCGCGATGGTTGACCGGAGCCACTGCTCGAAGTCCACCCGCGAACCCTCGACCAATGGACCGAGCTCCTCGGCGATCTCGACGAGCATCGCTCGTAGCTGACGGACGAGCGCGGCCGCCTGAGGAAAGGCCGCCATGCGCCAAAAAGTGCCGGGGTCGGCGAGTTCGGGATGGGGCACCGAACCTGGGTTGTTCGCCGCCTTGCGCACCTCGTCAGCCAGCGCACGCAGCCCGGCCGATGTCGGCAGCGCCTGATCCACCGTTCGGGCGAGCGCGGGTCCAGCCATCGACACGACGCGCTCGACCGAGGCGGCGGCTTTCCCGAACGTCGTGGTCTGCACCAGCGCCGGCCCACTCGAACCGGCCGACGCTGAACGGGCTGACTTCACAACGACGACCTCCACGCGCACGAAGTTCTCCTTCCATCGGCGTGAGGCCACACAGATCAAGCCGTTTCGCGGTGGGCGCGCTCGCCCCCTTCGCCGTCACTTTTCCCGCCGGATTCGTTCGAGTACACCTGAGCCATGGACACTGATCAATACCGCGTGAAGCCGGGTAGCGTCGGCCGCCTCGACCGCTGGGACCCCGCCGACGACGGCGGTCTCACCAAGAACGAGGCCAAGCGACTTCTCGACCGCAAGCGAGTCGAACTCGAGCGCCTCCAAGAGCTGCTGTACGCAGACGGCCGCCATCGGTTACTGATCGTGCTGCAAGCCATCGACGCGGGCGGCAAGGACGGCACGATCCGAGCCGTCTTCGAGGGCGTCAATCCCCAGGGCGTGAACGTCACATCGTTCAAACAGCCGACCAGCGACGAACTGGCGCACGACTACTTGTGGCGAGTGCACCAACACATTCCCAAGGCAGGCATGGTCGCCATCTTCAATCGGTCGCACTACGAGGACGTGCTTGTCGCACGCGTGCACGGCCTCGTGCCAAAGCAGCGATGGTCGAAACGCTACGACCACATCAATGCATTTGAGCAGATGCTCGCGGACGAGGGCACCACGATACGCAAGTTCCTGCTGCATATCTCGAAAGACGAACAACGAGCACGCCAACAGGAACGCATCGACAATCCGGCGAAGCAATGGAAATTCTCGAACGCTGACCTCGCGGAGCGCGAACATTGGGACGAGTACATGACCGCGTTCGAAGCGATGCTGACGAAGACCACCACCAAGACCGCTCCGTGGTATGTCGTGCCCGCCAACCACAACTGGTACCGCAACCTGGTCGTCATGAACGTCCTCGTGGACACCCTTCGCCAGCTGCCGTTGCGGTATCCCCCCGCTGAAGAAGGAGTCGCAGGCATCGTCGTTCGCTAGCAGCTGTCAGACTCTGCGCCATGCTCCCCCAGCTCGAGCTTGACGGTGCGCGTGCCGCCCACGCGGTGTTGCTTGACCGCCTCGCCACGTTGACCGACGCCCAAGCTGTGCAGCGGAGCCGCCTGCCCGGATGGAGTGTCGGTCACGTTGTCACGCATCTCGCCCGCAACGCCGACTCCATGACCGCCATGTTCCTCGCTGCCAACGCCGCAGCGATCGCCGACCAGTATCCGGGCGGCCTCGCCCAGCGCGGCGCCGATATCGAGGCCGGCGCGACGCGCGACGCGGCCACGCAGATCGCCGACGTGAGCGACGCCATACGCCGACTCGAGGACGTTTGGGCGACGACTGACGATCGCGCGTGGGCAACGGGCATGGGGCGCACGGCGACCGCCGGTGAGCGACCCCTCGGCGACCTCGTATTCCGCCGTTGGCGCGAGACCGAGGTACATCATGTCGACATGGGCCTGTCCTTCACGTGGCAGGACTGGTCCGAGGCCTACGTGGACCTCGAACTCGACCGCACCATCGCCGCGCTCGCGCCGCGGCTCGCGCCCGACACGTCGCTACGGCTGGAGGCGACCGGCGAGATCGGCGCCTGGCTCCTCGACGTTGCCGACACCGAACGCTTCACCGTACGCGCGCCGAAACGCGAGCTGCTCGCGTGGCTCCTCGGCCGTCACGAACGCGCCGATTGGCCAACCCTCGCCCCCTGGTGAGGCGTTGCGAGCAACAGTGCCGACGGCGTGAAGGGGTCGGCTCGGCCCGTCAGCGCGCGGTGGCGGCGACGCTGAGGCGAAGCTCAGCGCGGTCGAGCGCGGCGCGCGCGACGACATCGTTGGCGTTGGTGCCGAGCGCCGCACGAGCCCGATCGCGCGCCAGCTCGGCGCGGCCCGTGTCGATGCCTTCGGGCAGCTCGGCGATGTCGGACAGGATCGACACCACATCACCGGCCACCTGAACGAAACCGCTGTGCACCGCGACCTGCTTGACGCCACCGTCGACGAGAAAGATCTTGACCGGACCGCGACCGGCGAGCGTGCCGATAAACGGCACGTGGCCCGGCTGAAACGCAATGTCGCCTTCGGGAGTGCGGGCCACCACCATGGTGGCCTCACCCGTGTAGACGATGGCTTCCGGGGAGACGAGCTCGACCTGCAACGGCATGGGTCACGAACCCTGAAGCTCGCGGGCCTTGCGCTCCGCGTCCTCGGCGCCACCTACGTTGAGGAAGGCCTGCTCGGGCAGATGGTCAAGATCGCCGGTGCACAAGGCGTCGAACGAATCGACGGTCTCGTTGACCGGCGTGGTGACGCCGGGCAGACCGGTGAAGATCTCGGCCACATACATCGGCTGCGACAAGAACCGCTGCACCTTGCGGGCACGCGACACGGTGATGCGGTCCTCCTCGGAGAGCTCGTCGAGGCCGAGGATGGCAATGATGTCCTGGAGTTCCTTGTAGCGCTGAAGAATCTCCTGCACCCGGCGAGCCACTCGGTAGTGCCGCTCACCCACGACCTCGGGCGACAAGATCGTCGAACTCGACGCGAGCGGATCGACGGCCGGGTAGATGCCGAGCGCCGCGATGTCACGGCTCAATTCGGTGGTGCCGTCGAAGTGCGTGAACGACGTGAACGGCGCCGGGTCGGTGTAGTCGTCGGCTGGCACGTACACGGCTTGCAGCGACGTGATCGAACGGCCCCGCACCGAGGTGATGCGTTCTTGCAACTCGCCCATCTCGTCGGCGAGGGTGGGCTGATAGCCGACGGCCGAAGGCATGCGGCCGAGCAGCGTCGAAACCTCGGAACCAGCCTGCACGAAACGAAAGATGTTGTCCACGAACAGCAGCACGTCTTGGCCCTGCACGTCACGGAAGTACTCGGCCATGGTCAGAGCGGAGAGCGCGACGCGCAGACGCACTCCGGGCGGCTCGTCCATCTGGCCGAACACGAGGCACGCCTTTTCGAGCACGCCCGACTCGCCCATCTCCAAGAACAAGTCGGTGCCTTCACGCGTGCGCTCACCGACGCCGGCGAACACGGACACGCCGCCGTGGTTCTGCGCCACGCGGCGGATCATCTCGGTGATCAACACGGTCTTGCCCACGCCCGCCCCGCCGAACAGACCGATCTTGCCGCCCTGGACGTACGGGGTGAGCAGGTCGATGACCTTGATGCCGGTCTCGAACATGACCTTCTTCGGCGCGAGGTCGGCGAAGGCCGGCGCCGGACGGTGAATGTCCCAGTACGTGTCGGCGGTGACGTTCGGTACGTCGAGCGATTGACCGATGACGTTGAACACATGGCCGAGCACAGCGTCGCCGACCGGCACCTGGATGCCGTGACCCAGGTTGCGCACCTTCGCGCCGCGGGTGAGGCCGTCGGTGGGCTTGAGCGATATGGCGCGCACCCGACCATCGCCGATCTGCTGTGCGACCTCGGCCATCACCACGGTTGTCGTGCCATCGACCGTGATCTCGAACTCGAGAGCCTGGTTGATCTCTGGCAGCGAGTCGGGTGGGAACTCGACGTCGACCACGGGGCCGAGGATGCCGACGATGCGGCCTTCTTTGCGATGCGATTCAGTGACGGTCATACGGTGCTCCTGGAGGCGCGGAGATCAGTTGTCGACGGTGGTCTCACGGCCACCGGAAAGCTCGACTTGGAGGGTTTGAAGTTCATCGAAACTGCCGGCTGCGGCGAGACCGGCCTGACGCGGCCATGTGGCCGGATTGTGCATCGAGAAGCGGCTGCCCGCGTCGCGCAGGATGGTGCGCAAACGGTCGACATCGGCATCGGCGAGTTGCTGCCACGTGGTGATGCCACCGGCGTGCAGCAACCGCTCGATAGCTGGCCCCACGCCTTCGACGATCTTGAGGTCGTCAAGCGCGTGGCGGCTCTTGGTCAACGTGGTCAGCGGCGCGACAGCTGCGGCAAGCCGTGCGATGTCGCCCGCTGAGCTGGGTGCCATCGCGTCGATGTACTCGCCGATCGCGATGACGTCGTCGCCGCCCGATCGAAGTGCCTCGGCGCCGCCGACGATCTCCATGATCTCGGTGGTGATCGAATCCTGCCGAGCGCGGTTCATCTGGCGCGAAAGCTTGATGCGCAACTCTTCGGCATTGTCGGTGGCCGACTTCATCGCCCGCTGACGGCTCGCATGCTCAGATGCCGCCGACTCGAGCAGCGCGCCGAACAATCGGGCTTCGACGTAGCGGGGCAACAACGCGGTAAGCACACCTTCCGGCGACGGTTCGAACTCGACCGACGCCGCGGCCTGTTTGTCGGCGTGACCTTCAGTGGCCATGACCGTGCCCGATTCAAGCGGGAGGAAACGGCGAACGGTGACCTTCTGACTGCCGACGCTGAAGAACTCGGTGTAGACGAGTTCGACCACGTCGACGTGGCCACTGACGAACAGCTCGGTGATCTTCTCCGCGACCGCCCGGGCGTCTTCGTATTTCGGCGTATCGCTGATGCCGACGAACGATGCATCGATGCGGTAATTGCGGAAGCGGAAGTACCCCTCGGCCTTCTTGCCGATGAGCACCAACGAATAGTCGCGACCTTCGGTCTGGTTCGCCATGATCTCGCGCTCGACGGCGCGGATCACCGACGAGTTATACGCGCCGGCCAGCCCGCGGTCGGACGTGATCGCGATGAAGCCGACACGCTTGATGTCGGTGGCCTCACGCAGCAGCGGATGACGCACCTCGGTCCCGCCCGCGGCAAGGTTCTCGATCACCTGCGTGATCTGGCGGCTATAGGGCTTCGCCGCGGTCGAACGCTGCTGCGCCTTGACGACGCGAGTCGCAGCGATCAGTTCCATGGCGCGCGTGATCTTCTTCGTCGACTGGACGCTCTTGATGCGGCGTCGAAGGACGCGCTCCTGGCCACCTGCCATAGCGGATCAGCGGTCCTCTCGCTCGATCTCGGCTTCGGGCAGAGTGGTCTCGTCATCGACCATGTGCGCGTTGGCCGCGCCTTGGGCCTGCGGATCGGGTTCGGCACCGGCTTCCGCCGTGACGAACTGCGCAGAGTACGCCTTGAGAGCAGCCTCCAACGTGTCGACGTCACCGATGTTGCCGCTCTTCTTGACGCCGTCGAGCAGATCGCTGTGGCGCGTACGGAACCATTCGAGCAGGCCCGTCTCGAAGCGACGCACATCGCTCACCGGCACCGGATCGAGATAGCCGCGAGTGCCCGCGTAGATCACCACGACCTGTTCCTGCACCGGCATCGGGGTGTTCAGGCCCTGCTTCAACAACTCGGTGAGGCGCACGCCACGGTCGAGCTGCGCCTGCGATACAGCATCGAGCTCGGAGCCGAACGCGGCAAACGCCTGCAGCTCACGGAACTGCTGAAGATCGGACTTCAGCGTGCCTACCGCTGTCTTCATGGCCTTGATCTGTGCTGCCGAGCCGACGCGTGACACCGAAATGCCCACGTCGACCGCGGGACGAATACCCGACTTGAACAGGTCGTCCTGCAGGTAGATCTGGCCATCGGTGATCGAGATCACGTTGGTCGGGATGTACGCCGAGACGTCGCCGGCCTTGGTCTCGATGATGGGCAACGCGGTAAGCGAACCCGCACCATTGGCGTCAGACAGCTTGGCCGCACGTTCGAGCAAGCGGCTGTGGAGGTAGAACACGTCGCCGGGATACGCCTCGCGGCCCGGTGGGCGACGCAACAGCAGCGACACCTGGCGGTACGCCTCGGCCTGCTTCGACAAGTCGTCGTAGACCGCGAGCGCGTGCTCGCCGTTTTCCATCCAGTGCTGACCCATCGCACAACCGGCATAGGGCGCCAGGTACTTGAACGGTGCCGGATCAGATGCCGGTGCCACGACGACCACTGTGTATTCGAGCGCGCCGTACTGGCGCAGTGTCTCGACGGTGTTGGCGACCGTGGAAGCCTTCTGACCAATGGCCACGTAGACGCACTTCACGCCCAGGCCGCGCTGGTTGATGATGGTGTCGATGGCGATCGTGGTCTTGCCGGTCTTGCGGTCGCCGATGATGAGCTCGCGCTGGCCACGGCCGATCGGGATCAGCGAGTCGATGGCCTTGATGCCGGTCTGCATCGGCTCGTGCACCGGCTTGCGGCCCATGATGCCCGGCGCCTGAATCTCCATGCGGCGAGGCTGCACGTTGGTGAGCGGGCCGTTTCCGTCGATGGGCTCACCGAGGCCGTTCACGACACGACCAAGCAGACCGTCGCCGACAGGAACCGACAAGATGTCGCCGGTCGAGCGAACGACCTGGCCCTCTTCGATGTGGTCGACATTGCCGAGTACGACGGCGCCGATCGAACCCTCTTCAAGGTTCAACGCCAGACCGTACGTGCCGTCTTCGAACTGGAGCATCTCGTTCACGGCCGCGTCGGGCAGACCGCTCACGCGGGCGATGCCGTCACCGACCTCGGTGACGCGACCCACCTGGGTCTGCTCGAGCGGGACCGTGAATCCGGCGAGGTTCTTCTTCAGTGCCGCCGTGATCTCGGCGGTGTTGATCGTCAGGTCAGCCATTGCAGGTCTCCGAGCTCACGCGATCGCTTCGCGCACTTGGTTGAGGCGGTGACGGACACTGCCGTCGATGACGGTGTCGCCGATCTGGGTGACGAGACCCCCCAGCACGGACGGGTCGATCACCACCTTGATCTCGACGTCTTTGCCGGTGGCCGCGGTGATCGCGGCTGCCAGGCGAGTGGTCTGATCTGCGGAGAGTGGCACGGCGGA
>JAYUFA010000556.1:0-3123 GCA_043738925.1 Actinomycetota bacterium | reverse complement strand
ACGATCGAATGTTGCGAGCACCGACTGGTGGTCGGCCGCGATCGCGGCGAGGTAGACGTCGGTGACTTGTCGGTGACTGTAAACGCCACGCAGCACGTCGAAATCGAACGCCCGGTCATCGTGCCAGAAGTGGTGGCGATCGTTGCGTTGCAACATTTGCAAGGCGGCAAGAGCATGGTCAGCCGTGGCCACGCGCACGAGGAAACGGGCCAACGCGCCTTGCGTCGTCGGCGTTGTGGCAAAGGGACGTGACGATCCGAGCCAGCGCCGAGCCCTTCGGTGATGCTCGTGG
Source organism: Actinomycetota bacterium (assembly GCA_043738925.1). Taxonomy (GTDB): domain Bacteria; phylum Actinomycetota; class Acidimicrobiia; order Acidimicrobiales; family WLNW01; genus WLNW01. The sequence goes on along the minus strand of JAYUFA010000556.1, from coordinate 2,831 downwards.
TCTTCGACCGAGAGAGCGATGAGCACGTTTGCGTCGAGCAGCGCCGGTGTCATTCCTCGAGCGCGGCGGCGACATCGGCCGAAGTGATTCGGCGCCCTATCGAGATCGTGCCGATGCCAGTCGCGTTGTCACGCTTGACAGGTGCAACGGGGTGCAGGCTCTGGCGCAGTGCGTCATTGAGCAGCCGGCTGAGCGTGGTGCGCGTCGAGCGCGCCAGGGCCACAGCTTCACGGTGTAAGTCGGAGTCGATATCGACGGTTGTGCGCACCTCGTCATCATAACGCATCACACCGCATCAATACTCATCACCATGCTGGCGCTCCGCTAGTCTGATGCACGTGGACCTGAGCGCGACCGATCATGTGCTGGCGGCGCTCGCCGCCGCGGGCGCAGGAATCGTCAACGCTCTTGCGGGCGGAGGCACGCTGATCACGTTCCCGTCACTCGTGGCGCTCGGTGTCCCCGCGGTGCGCTCGAACGTGACCAACACGGTCGCGTTGTGCCCCGGTTATTTCGGTGGCGCGCACGCGCAGCGGGGCGATCTCGCTGATCAGCGCGCCCGGGTGCGCCGACTCGGCGCAGTAGCTGCGCTAGGGGGTCTCGTCGGTTCGGTTTTGCTCGTCTCGAGTTCCGAGAAGCTGTTCCGTGGCGTAGTGCCGTTCCTGCTGTTTGGTTCTTGCCTGTTGCTGTTGTTCCAGGATCGCCTCAAACGGCTGCTGCCGGCGCGCGTTGGCGTACATGCCGATGCACCGCCGTCGGCGGTCGCGGCCACTGCGGTTTTCGGCGCGAGCGTGTACGGCGGCTATTTCGGGGCCGGCCTCGGCATCATCTTGCTCGCGGTGCTCGGGCTGTTGTTGGACGACTCGCTCCCTCGCCTCAACGCGCTCAAGTTGGGCCTGTCGCTCATCACCAACGTGGTCGCGGCGCTCTTCTTCATCGCGAGCGGGAAGGTGGTGTGGAGCCTCGTCGCGGTGATGGCACCGGCCAGCCTGCTCGGCGGCGTCATCGGTGGTCGACTCGCCGGGCGCATCAACCCGCTGGTGCTACGCGCGGTTGTCGTCGTGAGCGGCATCGCCGTTGCAGTGAAGCTGCTCGTCGATTGACTCGGTCTCGCCAGTTACAGCACGAGCGTTTGGCCGCCGTCGACTGGTAAGAGCACACCGTTGATGTAGCTCGCAGCGGGGGACAACAAGAACAGGATCGCCAGCGCGACGTCATCGGCATCAGCCCAACGACCGAGCGGGTTCGATGCCGCCCACCCACGCCCGAGATCGCTGTCCATGTAGCCGACCATGCGCGGTGTCGTCACCAGTGATGGTGCAACCGCGTTGCAGCGGCACCGCGCACCATCGCTCCATGCGAGCGCACGTGTGAGCCCGGCGATCGCGGCCTTTGCAGCTGGATACCACGATGGGCTCGACCCGGTGAGGTTCCCCGCGACCGAAGAGACGTTGACCACGCTCGTGTGTGGTGCAGGGGCCGCGCTCAGTAGGCGTCGGATCATCGCCTCCATGCTTCCCACGGCCAGCGAGATGGCCTCGCGAAATTCGTAAGGGTCCACCGAACGCGGGCCGGCGTTGTTCACGAGATGATCGACCGGGCCCCACAGGCCTTCGATGCGGGCAAAGCCTGACTCGATTGCCGCGTCATCGAACACGTCGACGACCTGGCCGTGCGCGGTACCGCCCGCGTCGCGCATCTCGGTCGCGACAGCGTCAACGCCTGCCTGATCGATATCCCACGCGGCAACGCGTAGGCCGATCTGTGCGCAACGCAACGCGGTGGCGCGACCGATGCCGCTCGCTGCACCGGTTACCAAGACGACCGCGTCGGGCTCGAAGCCCCATCGTGTGAGATCCATAGCGTCATCCTCGCGCTTGACAATCCACGCGGACTGCACTGGCCTGCATCGGGCGCGCGAAAGAGGAGCACCGAATGGGTTTGCGTGGAGATGCAGCGATCGTCGGGATCGCCGAGCACCGGGCCGAGCGCCCGTTTGTGGGAACGCCGACCTTCACGCTTGAACAGTGGGCCGAACTCGCGGCGCTTGCGCTCGTGGACGCCGGTATCGACGCTCGTGAAGTCAACGGTATTTGCTGCGGTGGCGACGTGCGCGAGTCGGCGATGTTCGTGCCAGCGACCATTGCGGAGTACTGCGGTTGGAACGTCAACTTTGCTGAGCGGCTTGACCTCGGCGGAGCGAGTGCCGTTGGCATGGTGTGGCGCGCGGCAGCGGCGATCGAGCTCGGCATCTGTGACGTCGTCGTCTGTGCAACACCCGCGCGACCTTTGCCCGAGCCGCCGCAATCACAGCCGCTCGATCCGCGCTTGATGTGGGGTGCGTCGAGCACGTTGTGGGGATCACCCCAAGCCGAGTTCGAAATTCCCTTGGGCAACGTGGCGCAGAACTGCGGGTTCGCTTCGTATGCCACCCGCTATCACGATCGGTTCGGATGGGATCATTGGGCACGAGCGAAGATCGCCGCCGACCAGCGTGCGAGCGCGGCGGTGAACCCCGACGCGATCTTCTTCGGTAAGCCCACCACGCCCGACGACGTGCTCGCGTCGCGGATGATCGCCGACCCACTGCGCATGCACGAGATCGTCATGCCATGCAGTGGCGGCGCGGCTGTCGTTGTCGCTAGCAAGGAGCGTGCCCGTCGCGCGCGCTATCGACCAGTGTTCGTCACCGGTTTCGGCGAGCACATCATGCACAAGACCCCGACCTACACGCCCGATCTCACGCGTACACCGGTCGGACCAGCATCGGATCTCGCGTTCGCGATGGCCGGCGTCGCACGCAGTGACATCGACATGGTGCAGCTTTACGA
>JAYUFA010000555.1:0-8249 GCA_043738925.1 Actinomycetota bacterium | reverse complement strand
CGACATACGCGTCGAGCTCGTCGTGCGCCACGACACGATTGAGTACTCCAATGCGCTCGGCCTCACGGGCGTCGATCACCTCGGCCAGCAACGCCAGCTCCTTCGCCTTGTGCAGTCCGACCAACCGCGGCAGCAACCACGATCCCCCGAAGTCGATCGACAAGCCGCGACGAGCGAAGATCTCGCTGAAACGAGCACGATCCGACGCATAGACGAGGTCGCAACCGAGCGCGAGGTTCATCCCGGCGCCAACCGCGTCACCATTGACTTTGGCGATCACGGGTTGCTGAAGCTGCGCCAAGGCCAGCACCGTCTCGCCGATGTTGCGCATGTGATGCAGCGGATGCAACCGCTCCGCCGAGTCAGAGGTGCCCGAGAGATCGGCGCCGGAACAGAACGCGTCGCCCGCACCGGTGATGACGACGACACGATCTTGCGGCCGCTCGGTGATCGCCCGAAACACCTCACGCAGCTCGCGGAACATCACCGCGTGGATCGCGTTCTTGCGCTGCGGGTTGTTCAACGTGACCGTGACGATGCCGCGGTCGTCACGGTCGACGAGAAGCGATTCGTACGCATTCATTGGACACGCCCGGGAGCCATACCGAGGATCTCGCGCGTTTGGCGAGCCGTCGCTACGGGCCGACCGGCCTCGGCGCAGAGCGCGGCCGCCTGCTGCACAAGTTCGGCGTTGGAGGGCTGGTTCTTGCCGAGATGATCTTCGAGACCCACGCGCAGGTGCCCACCGCGTTCGAGCGTCGCGCGCGCGATCGGCGTGGCTAACAGGTCTCCGCCGGGTACGGCGCTGAACCATGGCAACGGGCAACCCTCGAGATCCATCAACTCGAGGTAGGCGTCGAGCCCCCTGAGCGTCGGCGGCAGGCCAAACGTGACACCGCGACCGCGCGCCATGTAGCCGTTGTCGCCACCGAAATAGAACTTCACAAACGAACCCGGTGTGAGGCGGCCCAGGCGCCAGTACGACAACACGTTGCGCAGAAAGCCCGGCTCGAAGATCGCAAAGTGCAGCGCAAGCGACGCACGTTGTGCTTGCGCCACGGCCCAGTTCATGTCTTCGTAGGTGTTGATGTATGCGAATCCGTGCGGCGTGCCGTCCGGGTCGGCCCAGCCAAGGTTTAGCGAACCTGGGTCGATGAAGCCGATGTCGAGCAACCCGCGTGCGTGCAACGGCTCGAGGTGGCCAAGCTTGTCGGCGACATCGTGACCGACGGCGATGGTCGGCATCGGTAGCAGGTCGGGATCGCGCGCCAACCACGCCGAGAAGCACTGCGCGTATTGCTCGATGGTCTCATCCAACGGTGTCGTGTGCGTGATGAGGTGGTTGTGCACGATGGTGGCACCGAGATCGATACACGCGTTGCCCTGCTCGATGATCTCGTTGATCGAGGTGGGCACCGTGCGATTGCGTTGCGGCGATGTGGCGCCGTTCAGCGCCACCTCGATGATGACCGGTGTGACCGACATGGACCCCCCTCAGGTCGATGCAGCTCGCCGAGGGCTAGCCGCACAACCGGAGCGTAGGCGCATCGAACGCCAGGAGCGCCTCCGTGTGCGCAACGCCGACGTGCAGACGTACGGCGCCGAACACGTCGAACTGCTTCGGCTCACCGATCGTGTGGTCGATGAGCGACACGAGCCGCACCGTCAGTTTCGTCGGCGTCGTGGCCTCGATCCACACGGTGTCGACATCGCTCAGCCGCACGGTCGGCGGCCGGTTCGTAGCGCGAGAGGCGACGAGGTCGACGCAGCCTCCGTCACCGATCGCCGTGGTCGTCACGTCGGAATCGACGCGTACCCCGCCGAGAATCTTGCCCGGTGGCCCAGGCTGCTCCGCAATACGCACGAGCAGCCGCGTCGCCCACGTCAGCCGATCGGCCTCCGACGGCGTTGCGAACGTCGGCAGGTCACCGTGATCGCGTAGTGCCCGAATGACATCGACGGTGGGCGCCCACTCGGGGTCGAAGGCGCGGCCGGGATCGACGAGGCGCGTTCCAGGCGGCAGCGCATCGACACCATCAAGCTGCGCGACCGTCGCCACGGCGCTCCGGATCGCCTGCTTACGCGGGCCCCAGGCCCGGGCAAACGAGTCGATCGCGAACGCGTTGGCGACGAGTGCCCAAACGACGAACAAGAGGGCCACCGGCAAAACCCGCGGTCGGAGCGTGACGACCTCGTCGATCGCGAGCATCACGAACGGAAGCAACAGGAACCCACCGACGTAGAGATAGCGCGACGACGATGCGAGCTCGACGCCGAGGTTCACGCGCGCCAACGTCGTTTGTGCGGCGAACACCACCACCCCCGATGCGAGTGCAGCGACCGGTGCGCGACCATGCGTGCACCAGCGCTCAGGGCGCCACCACGCGAAGACCACCAGCGCGACCACGATCACACCGCTCGCGCCCAACTGCGTGACACTGTCGACCGACGACGTGATCGATCGCCAGAAGTACGCCGCCATGTTCGGCGCATGAGCGCGATCGACGAAGGTGTGCGCGCCTTCGTGGCCGATAGCGACGAACCACGCGCACCACAGCGCCGCTGGCAGCACCGTGGCCACGACCATCGCCCGCCAACGCCGCACGAGGATCAAGCTGACGGCCACCACCGCGATCATCGTGAGCGACGCGCCCCCCGACACGATGCTCGCGACACCCAACGCGAGTCCGGCAGCGTCGCGCCGATCAAGTGCACCGTCGTGGTCGACGAGCATGAGTTGCGCCGTAGCGAAGGCAAGAGGTGCGACGAAACCGAAGGCATCGGCCCACGTGAGCACCTCCGCGCCCGAGCCGAAGAACGCGAACATCGCCGCGCCCGCGCACGCCAACCACGGCCGCACACCGGCGCGGCGCATGAGGGCAAACAGCAGCCACACCGCACACACGTGCACCGCGAACACCGGCACCAGATACGGCAAGTACGACCGCAGCCCGAACATGCGGTAGACGCCTTCGAACACGACACGGTTCAAGGTCATCCAATGCCCGTTGTGCGGACCAAAGAAGAACTGTGCCGGCTGATCGATGCGCGGACCGACGCGATGGGCGCCCCATTGGCCCCAGTCGTCGTTGAAGAACCACTGGTCACGCGCTTCGAGGATGAGCACGAGCAGGGCCAGCGCGCTTGCCGCGGCGAGAGCGACACGCGGCGCCGCATTCACACGTTCCGGGGGGTCAACGCGATCATGGGCCATGTCGCAACCGTTCTAGCAGTCCGGTCTGAGCGAACGCGACGGTTCGGCACAGCGCGCAGTGGGCCCGTAGCCTCTTGAGAGAACGACGCCGGAGCAACACATGGATCTCGACCTCACCGAAGACCAAAGGGCCATCAAGGAGGTGTTCTCCGGGTTTTTCACGAAGCAGTCGCCGCCAGCGGTGGCTCGCGCGGCGGAGCCGCTCGGGGTCGATCGCGACCTGTGGGAGCGGCTCCTCGAAACCGGTGCACCCGGGATGGGCGTGGCCGAAGCGCAAGGTGGCGGTGGCGCGACGCTCGCTGACTTGGTGGTCGTGGCGGAGGAACTCGGTCGAGCCATCGCGCCGGTGCCGTTGGTCGAGCACATGATCGCGGCACGGCTGTATCCCGTTGCCGACGTGGTGTCGGGCGCACAGTTGGCAACGCTCGCGTTGCACCCCGCCGATGCCAACGGCGTGTGGCACATCGTGCCCGGTGGCGCGGTGGCCGACGTCGTCGTCGGTGTCGACGGTGCCGATCTCGTGGCCACCCGGAGCGACGCACCCGGTACCGGGCCGCGCAACCACGCTTGCTCGCCGCTGGCGAACCGTTCGGCTCGCACCGGTGAACGCACGGTGATCGGCTCAGCGGCCGACTTCGACCACGCACTCGCCGAATGGAAGGCCGTCACCGCCGCAGCACTCGTGGGCATCGCCGCGCAAGCTCTCGACATTGCCCTCGAATACGTGATGGCCCGTCACCAATTCGGTGTTCCGATCGGTTCGTTCCAGGCCATCCAGCAGGGGCTCGCCGATCTCCCCATCGCCATCGACGGCGGCCGTCTGCTCACCCACAAGGCCGCGTGGGCAGGCGATCGTCAAACGCCCGGCACCGTCGATGCCGACGACGGCGACATCACCGACTTCTCGGCGCTCGCCTCGATGGCCTTCGTCTACGCCGCGGACTCGGCGGCCCACGCCACCGATCGCAGCCTGCACTACCACGGCGGCTACGGCTTCTCCGAGGAATACGACATCCAACTCTACTACCGACGCGCCCGCGGGTGGGCGTTGGTGTTCGACGATCCGAGCCGCGAAGCACTTCACCTCGCCGACCGCCTCTTCTCAAGGAGCAAGTGATGGATTTTTCGCTTTCGGCCGAGGTCGAGGAGTACCGGGCAACCGTTCGTCGCGTGATCGCGGAAACCGTCACCCAGGAGATCATCGATCGCCAACACCGCACGGGCACGTTCAACAGCTACGAACTGAACCGTGCCTTGGCCAAGGCCGGTTTGCTCGAACGGGCGGTGCCTGGTCTCGGTAAGGGTGACCCGATCGAGCTGTGGATGTTGTTCCACGAACTCGAGAAATCACAGGCCCCGTACGACGCGATCTCGGTCTCGCTCATGGTTGCGGGTGTGCTCAACAACGTCGGCACCGAATGGCAGAAGCAACGCATCATGCCGTCGATCCTCAGCGGCGAAGCTCTCGCGTGTCTGGGCTACAGCGAGCCCGACTTCGGCAGCGACGTTGCATCGGCGATGACGCGAGCCGTGCGCGATGGTGACGAGTGGGTCATCAACGGGGCGAAGATGTGGACCACGATGGCACACGAGTCGAAGTGGCTCATCCTGCTGACCCGCACGAATCTCGACGTGCCCAAGCACAAGGGCCTCACGATGTTCATGCTGCCCATGGACACGCCGGGCATCACCGTCGAACCGGTCCCCACGATGGGCACCGAGCGCACGAACGCCACCTTCTACGACAACGTACGCATCGGCAACGAGTGGCTGCTCGGCGAGGTCGATCAGGGTTGGCGCGTGATGGGCGTAGCGCTGGCGTTCGAACGCGGCGTGATGGGCGGCACCAGCGTCGGTACGCCGCTGTTGCGTCACTTCCACGACTGGGCTCGCGAGACCGGCCTGCTCAACGACCCGCTCGTCCGCGAGCGCATGGCACGCGTGGCCATCGACTGCGAGGTCGCGAAGCTCCTCACACAACGGTGTGCGTGGATCGCGGCCACCGGTGGCCTGCCCGGCCTCGAAGGCTCGATGGTGAAGGTGTTCGCTACCGAGGCGTACCAAAAGGCGTCGCGCTGGTTCCAGCAGATGGCCGGTCCCGCGGGGCTGTTGCAGTTCCACGAAGCAGGCGCGGCAGCCGATGGCTGGATCGAATACGATGCGCGCCATAGCCCGGTGACCACGATCTACGGCGGAACGAGCGAGATCAACCGGAACAACATCGCCGAGCGGCACCTCGGACTCCCCAAGGCGCGCCGCTGATCCCAGCCGTATGAAGTACACCGCGGTAAGCCGTTTGGTCGCATGCGCGTTCGTCGCGCTGGCGACGGTCGGTCCCGCCCCAGCACCCATTTCTGTTGCCGCTCCCTTGGCTGTGCCTGCCGCGCCCGCTCTCGACGTACCCCACGTCGATGCTCGCCTCATTGGTACCGCCGCGGCCGAGAGCGACGCCGAGCCCGAGTTGTTCAGCTTCGCGACCCCGGCCGCGGTCGAGGACACGTCGGTCGATTTCAACAGGCCGATCACCTTCGGCTCGTCAGAGCTGATCGGCCGCTCGGCCATGAGCACCGCTGCGCTCACCGGGGCCGCGTACGCCTCTCGTTGTCTGATGTGTCCTGCGGTGGCGCCCGATCCATTCGCGCCGGTTGTGACGCGGGGCGACGCTGCGAGCGCGCCGGCCGTTTCGTGGGTGAAGACTTCCGACCCGGTTGTCTTCATCACCATCGACGACGGTGAGGTGTGGAACGAGGACGCGGCGCAGCTGCTCGAAATGGCGCGCGTGCCGGTCACGTTGTTCCTCACCGAGCGATACGTCGCGGACAAGCAGGCGAGCATGCGACGTCTGGTGCAGAGCGGCGCGTGGGTCGAATCGCACACGGTGTCTCATCCGAACCTTCTCGTGAAGGGGAACGCGGAGACGGAGATCTGCGGCCCGCTTGATCGCTATGCGACGTCGTTCGGTCGCCGCGGCACGCTGTTTCGGCCGCCCTACGGCAACTTCAACGCGACCACGCAGCGTGTGGTCGCTGGTTGCGGAATGGAGGCCGTTGTACTTTGGCGCGCCGCGATGAACAACGGCACGCTCGCAACGCAGGGCGGCGATCTGCGCCCCGGTGACATCGTGCTGATGCACTTCCGGCCTGACCTGGCTGACAACCTGATCGAGCTGTTCCGCATCATCAACGAGCGGGGATTGCGCGTGGGCCGACTCGAGTGCTACGTCGGTGGCGACGAGCGCTGCGGTCGCCCGTGGCGCTGACTGGTACGGGCCGTTACCAGCCGCGGTCGACCCACTCTTGAAGGTGGGGTCGCTCATGGCCGAGCGTGGTCTCCTTGCCGTGGCCGGGGTACACGATCATGCCAGCGGGTAGCGGCGAGAAAAGTCGGCTTTCGATCGACTCGATGATCTGCTCGAAACTGCTACCGGGAAACTTCGTCGCGCCCGGCCCACCGGGGAACAATGTGTCGCCGCTGAACAGCAACGGCGACCCTTCCACCCGGAAGCACATCGAGCCGGCCGTGTGGCCCGGCGTGAGGATGGTGCGCAGCCGAAGCCGGCCAACGTTGAGGACCTCGTCGTCGACAAGCAGGTCGTCGTAGCTCGGCAACATCGCGGCATCTTCCGCAGTGACCGCGACGCGATAGCCGGCAGCGCGAACCTGCTCGACGGCTTGGATGTGATCCCAGTGACCGTGGGTCTCCAGCACGCCACGCACATCGAGCGCTTCACACAGTGCGAGCAGCCGCTCGTGCTCATTGGCTGCGTCGATCAGGATGCCTTCGCCGGTCTCGCGGCAACGCACGACGTATACGTTGTTGTCGAAGTCCCCCACGGTGACCATGTGCACGTCGACCTGCGTGTCATGCCACACACGGGTCGCCTCACCCACCCCACCGCCGTTCTCTGAACGATTTTGCACCATGGTCAGTCCTTCGCGTTCAAAGAAGCGGGGGGCGGGGTGGCGGAGGCGACGGCGCTCTTCACGGCGGACAGCGCGTTCTCGCGGAAGGCGAGTGCGGCCTGGGTGTGTCCGGCGAGGGCTTGCAACTCTTGGCCCGCGCGTATTGCCGAGCGCGCACCCCACACGTCCATCTGGCGATGCACGACGCGTTTGTTGATCTGCGTGAGTTCGGCCGGTACACCAGCGATGCGCGCCGCAATGCGCAACACCTCAGCCTCGAGCTCATCGGCGGCAAACGCGCGATTCGCGAAACCGATGGCCGCAGCCTCGATACCCGAGATCGGATCGCCGGTGAGCATCAGTTCCATGGCGCGGCGCATGCCCAAAAGCACAGTGTGGTATTGCCAATCGGGTGGCGACGCGACACGGACGACAGGATAGGAGACCTTGGCGTCTTCGGCGATGTACACGAGGTCGCAGGCCGATGCCAGCTCGGTGCCGCCCGCCATCGCATATCCGTGGATCTGCGCGATCACCGGCTTCGCGAGGTCCCAGATGCTGAACCAGGTGTCGTTGCATTGGCGCGCCCACTGACCGTCGCCCGGCGCGGAGTAGAAGGGCGCGTCCTGCATCATGTTGGCTCCGCCGAGGTCGTAGCCAGACGAGAAGCACGGCCCGGCGCCGCGCACGATGGTGATGCACACGTCGGGGTCATGGTCGTGCGCCCGCAGCGCGTCGAGCAGTTCGTTGCGCAGAGGCGTCGAGATCGCATTGCGCTTCTCGGGACGATTGAGCGTGATGCGCCGCACGAGCGGTGCGGGCTCGTCAACCAGGATCAAGTCGTACTGGGCCATCGGTCAGCTGCCTTTCGTTGCGAGCTCGTCCTGCGTGCCGGCGAGGGTGGCTGCGAGCTCGAGTTCGTCGATGGTGGCGCAGCGAACGATGAGTCCGGTGGCACCACTCTGCGCCATGCCGCTCGCCTCCCAACGCTCGCTGATACGAGCCGGCGTCCCGAGGAGGTGGCCCTGCTCGATGTATTCGTCGGGTACCGCGTCGATGGCGTCCTGCTTGCGGCCTGCGAGCCACAGCTCGTGAATGCGCGCCGCCGCTTCCGGAAACCCGCGTCGAGCCAT
>JAYUFA010000554.1:0-8272 GCA_043738925.1 Actinomycetota bacterium | reverse complement strand
CGGCGGCAGAGGTGAACGTCAGGTGCACGTGGGCCGACCACGAGCCGAATAGTCGACGAGGCCATTGCTCCGCGACGCACGCCGGATCGAAGCTGCTTTCGTGGCCGACCGCACCATGCAACCAACAGTGCGGTCGTCGTACCGAAACCCTTCCAAGCGCCCTCCGCGGCGATCACAACCGACGCCGAACGAAGCGACCGTCGCGGCCCAGATGAACATCGGGCGTCGTTCAGTGGAGCCTTTGGCCAATTCATTCGGAGTGGGTTGAAAGGCCGATGACTCACTCGCAAGCTGGGCACAGAACGGAGCACGAAACCATGGACATCGGCGACAGCATCACCGACGAGATCCCGTTCTCTCCCGGTGCCGCGGCAGGCAGCGAGTTCCTCGCCGAACGCGAACGGCTGTGGCGCGCTACGTACGGGCCGCGCAAGGTCGCCCCCGATCGGTCTGCGCACAACGGCATGACCTTGCGGCAGCGTCAGGCCGTCATCACCGGCCTGTTCTTGGTGATGATCGGGCTCGGCGCCGGCCTGAGCGATCGCAACGCCGTGATCGATCTCACCGTCGAATCGGCGGTGATCCGTTGACCGTCGACGAGTTCACTATCGACGAAGCAGCCCTCGAGCGTTGGCTCGCCATCACCGACACGCTCGAGCGATTCGGTCCGTCACCGAAGCACAAGCCGAAGCACGCGAAGGAACATTGGGCGATCACGCACTGGGCCTGGGTTCTCGGCGGCGTTGCGTTCGTCGCCTACGTCGTCGTGGGCATGTGGATGCTTTACGGTGCGGACTACGCGATCGGCGACGCACTCGCGCGCGCGTCATCGGCCCGCGCGATCGCGCACAGCCGCGACCAGCACCTCATGGCGGTGGGCTTCTTCTGGATGCCGCTACCGGTGTTCGCGCAGGTTCCGTTCATGGCCGTTCTCAGTCGGCTCGGGCAACCCGGCATGGGGCTTGTAATGCCAACGGCGTTCGCGACTGCGTCCACCATTCCGATCGTCGCACGAATCGGTCGCGACGCACGTGTGCCGAGACGACTGCTCATCGCGTTCACGCTGTTGTTCGCGTTCAACCCGTACACGATCTTCTTCGCCGGAAGCGGCATGTCGGAAGCCTGGCAAGTGCTCGCACTGGCTGGCAGCTTCGCGGCTTACTTGCGTTGGACTCGGCTCGGCCGAGTGCGTGATCTCGGTCGCCTGGGCTTGTGGCTCGCCGCAGCACAGATGACCCGTTACGAATCCGTGACCGTGGTTTTCGTGTTCTGCGCGTTGGTCGGCTGGCAGTCCGAGCGAGGACGACGACTCACCACCGCGGTGACCGTCGCCGCGCCCGCGATTTTCTGCGTGATGACCTGGACGATCACCTCGTTTGTGATCACCCGGCACGGATGGTGGAAGGCGATACAAGACGGCGCCGCGCCCGGTAAAACGCTTGGTCCGTTGCCCGACGGGCGAACGTTGTCAAGCGTCGTCGGGTACGGCGCCAAGCTGTCCTTGTTGTTCTCGCCGGGCATCGTCGTTGTCATCATTCTCGCCGGCCTTGGCCGCGAACTGTCCAGTCAAATGAGCGTGGCGGGCGAGCGAACGAAGCTCCAGGCGACCGCCATTGTGCTAGTCGGCGGCCTCTTCCCCGCGCAGATCGCGTTCTTGCTTCTGAAGTACGCGACCTACGGCGACGCTCGCTACTTCATGCCGCTCATCGTGTTGTTCACGATTGCGTCGTTCGTCGCGCTGTCCGGCGCTACTCGGGTCGACCGACGAGCCGTGACACTCCTCGTCGGTTCACTCGCGAGTTGCGTGTCGTGCTTTATCGTGCTGGGCAGCCCCGAGATCTCACGCGTGACCGGCGAGCCGTTGGTCATCCGCGCGCTTGAAGGCAACAAGTTGCACGTCGACGGCAACGTCGGCGAGTGGCGCCAGTTCACCGCTGAATTCGATCGCCGCCTGCACGGGAGCGATGTCGCAGTTGTCGACACGTCGCTCATTTCACAGGTGCAGCTTTTCTCGACGCATCCGACACAGATCGCGACCGAACGCGACAAGGATTCGGAACGCCAACTGCAATTGCCCGACCCGGGCTACACGTGGGCCGTAGTTGTCCCCGGCAGCCGGGGAATCATCAATCCTGCGATGCAGTCGATGGTGCAGGGCACGCCACCTAGGGGCAAACGGTGGATCAAAGTCGACGACCTCGCGGCGGTGCTCGCGGTCCGCGGAACTGTCGAACTCTGGCACCTGGTCGACGCCTCATCGGTGCCCGCGGCCCTGCCCTCGGCGCGCTCGAACGTTGCGACCCCTGTCATCACGACGAGCGCGCCCGCGACGAGGACCACGCAGCTTCCCGCCGCCTTACCCACCGTCACCGGCGCGCCAGCGACCAAGCAGGAGAACGACAATTGAGCGTCATCGACAACCCGCACGCGGTCGTCGATCCTCGCGACCTCGATCATCCCGATCTCCAACCCCTTGAGCCGAGCGCCGTGCGACAAACGGTGTTCGCGGTCGCGCTCGAGGTCCTCGGAAGCATAGAGATCTTCGCGTCGTTCTTCCTCACCTTCTTGTCGGTCACGACGCACGCTCCGCGCGCTGCGGTCAACCAGAACGCTGAGTGATCGCGGATGGCCACCCCCGAGATCGCGGGCCGGCGCGTGCTTGCGTTCTGCGACTACTACAGCCCGAAGAGCACCGGGGGCGCAGAACGCGTCGCTCGTGAGGTTTGCGTGCGCCTCGCTCGCGCCGGAGCCTCCGTAACCGTCATGTCGGCCTTGGATCTACCGACGTACCACGACGCGGGCGTCGAGGTACTCCCCCTTCGTGCGTACGACATGTCGCCATACCTCAAGGCCCAGCTCGCGATCTCGCCCTCGTATATGCGTCACGCAGTCACGCTCGCCCGACGTGTCGAACCAGAGGTGATCTACACCCAGAGCCTGCATTTCCAAGGCTCGCTAGTCGCCGCGCAGCTTGCACGCAAGCTCGACGTACCTCTCGTTACGGTCGCACACGTGGCCGATCTCGCGCATCTCCGCGGCATCGCCCGCACACTCGGCGAAGCACACGAGCGAACAGCCGGCCGGTGGATCATGTCACGAAGCGCACGCATGATCGCTGTGTCCTCGGCTGTTCGCGAACACTGCATCGATCGCGGTGCGGACGGTCGGAAGGTCACGATTGTGCACAACGGCGTCGACCATACGCTGTTCCCTGAATCGGACGAGCCGCTCGGCGACAACATCCACATCGTGTTCGTCGGAAGACTCATCGCGAACAAGGGCCCGCAACTCCTCATCGAGGCCGCCGAGCTACTCCATGACCGCGACGTGCGGTTCACGATGACTTTCGTGGGAGACGGTCCTTTGAAGCGCGCAATCGAGGCGCGCTGCGCTGGGCTTCCGGTCACCTGCGTCGGCGCATCGGAAGATGTGCCGTCGTGGCTTCGTTCGGCGAACATCGTGGTTCGTCCCTCCTACACCGAGGGGATGCCCCTTACCATCCTCGAAGCGATGGCCTCTCGCCGCTGTGTGGTCGCGTCCGATATCGCGGCGAACCGCGAGATCGTCCACGGCGGCGTCACCGGTTCATTGCACCGCTGCGGCGACTCCCGGAGTCTCGCCGACGAGATCGAGATCTTGTCTCGTCGCCCCGCGCACCGCGCTGCCCTCGCCCGTGCTGGATTCGAGCGCGCACGCGACTACACCTGGGAGAATACGGCCCTCGGACACGCCCGCGTGCTCGCGAGCGTCGCGGCCCGCGGAGGATTACTCAGCGACGCGCAAGCGCGGTGATGACGTCACCACGACCCGGCACGTTCCAGCGATACAACCAGTGCAATACGGCAGCCGCGCGACGTTGCGACGCCGACAGAGCGCCAACCGGTGGTCCGCCCGGCAGCCATTCCGACACCGTTCGCACGAGTGGGCTGTAAAAGGGGAAGCCCCATCCGCGAATCCACAGCACCTCGAGGTCAGCCGCTTCGAGCTTTGCGCGCAATTCGACGGCGCTGTAGTTGCGCACGTGACCGATGCTGCGCTCGCTCGACCGCATGCGTCCCGCGATAGTCGAAACCAACACGTAGGTACGCGCCATGTCGGCCATGTTGCGAATCGCGGCAACATCATCGAGTAGGTGCTCGACGACTTGCACGCTCATCACCAGATCGAACTTCTTCGCCAGGGTGTCACGCTGAACGTCGATCAACGTGAGCTCGGCCGTCGGGACGCGCGACGCGGCAAGTCGCAGCGCCTCGCTCGACACGTCGGCGCCCGAGAGTTCGTACTGGCGTTTCGATCCGGCGAGCGTGGCCAAGTTGTCACCACCGCCGCATCCCACGTCGAGGATCGAGTCGACGTGGAGCGCGTCGATCACCTGCAACAGGTCGCGCTGGATGTGTCGGTGCACCGGGCCGACCGATTGCAGCTCACCCCACGACGAAGTCCACAACGCGTCGTACGTACTCGTCGCTTCCATGCGCGGGAACGTACGACGCCAAAGCGGACATCAATTCGACGGCAGGTGAACGTTGCCGAAATGATCGTCACGAACTACTCGAACCAACCCATCACATCCGCGATCAGGTGCGGGGTTCCAACTTCGTTGTACACCGAGATCATCCCCTCAACCCCGATACGCACGATCACGAGGTTGGGCACCACTTGGCCCGCGGTGAAGTTGAGGTTCGACGCGTTGGGACGAGGCTGACCCGAGGGCCAGACCGTCAAATAGCCCGCGTGCGTGGGCTCGGCGATCGTGACGTTCAACACCACCGCGGCCGCGTTGACGGGCACAGAACCCCTACACAGCGTGTCGAGGTCGAGTGCACCGTTCGCTCGAAGCCGACCGCGCGCGCCAGTGCCGATGCGCGTATCGACGATGCGCTCGGGCACCATCGGGTGATAGCCCGCGTCAGGCGGGAACCAACCGAACACGTCCGCGAGCACGTGCACGTGACCGGCGGCGTTGTAGATGCCAACGCTCCCATCGGCCGCGACCTTCGCGATCACGAGATTCGGCGTCGTTCGATCAGGCACCAGGTTGAGATTCGACGCGGTCGGTCGTGGCGCGTCAGACGGCCACACCGTCAGATAGCTGATCGCGTCGGGCTCGGTGCCGGTCACGTTCAGCACAACTGCGCCGACGCCGCTGGACGGCACCCCGCCGCGACCCGCTATCGGCAAGCGCAGCGTCTGATTCGGGCCGAGCTTGCCGGTTGCGCCGATGCGGTTGCGTGTATCGAGCAGTCGGGCCGGCACGAGACTGTTGTACGGGTTCGAGTTCGGGAACCACCCGCACACATCGGCCAGCACGTGCGTATCGCCACCGCCGTTATAGGTACGAACCTTGCCGCCCGCACCCACGCGGGCGATCACCAGGTTGGGCACCGTCTGCCCGGTACTGAAGTTCAAGCTCGATGCTTCAGGGCGAGAGTCGCCCGCGGGCCACACCGTAAGGTAGCCGCCACTCGCCGGGTCGGCAACGGTCAGGTTCAACACGACGGCCCCGACGTCGGTCATCGGCACGTTGCCGCGCCCGAGCACGGGAAGGTCCATCTCCGCTTGCCGCGCGAACTTGCCCTTCGGCGCGCCGTTGCCGACGCGCGTATCCAGAATGCGTACCGGTGGTATCGATGTGTACGAGCTGGATGTGGAGCGAAGATTGTTCGCCAACGGCGCGCACGCTGGGGCGGCGTGGAACAAGTCGAAGTGGTCGAACGTGCGGCCGAGGATCTCGTGATCGTCGGCGTGGAGCCACCCACTCAACAAGGACGCGAATACCGCACGAGCCTCGACGGTGGGCACGAGGTCACCGTTCGCGTCGAGCGCGGTCAACGACGGTTGGGCGCCCCAGAGCCCTCCACGTACTCGTTCGCCGATCACGAAGGCCACCGAAGCGGTTCCGTGGTCGGTGCCGGCAGAACTGTTGGCTTGTGGGCGGCGGCCGAACTCAGACACGGTCGCCACGACGGTTCGCGACATGAACTGGGGCAGCAGCGTGTCGAAGAAGGCGCGAAGGCCGGCGTCGAAGCTCCGGAGCAACGAGTCGTGGGTCGCCAAGTGCGCGCTGTGCGTGTCGAAGCCAGTGATCTGGACGTGCACGACACGCACACCAAGGTCGAGATTGATGGTGCTCGCCGCGAGCTGGAGTTGCCGAACAGGGTCATCGGTTGCTGAGACTTGGACGTAGGCCGCGTTCACTTGCGGCACGTCGACCATTGCCGACGAATACGTCGTGTCGATCAACGAGCCGAGCTCGCCACGCGTGTTCGACGATCCGCTCATGGTGGAGATCGAATCGAACATCAAACGATCCCAGTTGTGTGTCCGGTCAGCACCAAAAAGTCCATCGGTGTACGACGGCAACGTCACGACCGACGCTCGTTCGCCCTGCAACAGCAAGGGCGTCGCGCCACCGCCCACTGCGACGCCCGCGAACGCGTTCGATCCCAACCCGTCGAGATACCGACCAAGCCACCCGGTTCCCATGGCCTCGCTGCCTTGCGCGCCGGACAACATCTTCGCCATCGCCGAGAAGTGGCTCAGATCGCCGTCGAAATGCCCAACCCCGCGAACGACTGCAACATGATCCGAGTCGAATCGCTCCTTGACGTAGCTGAGCGCCGGATGCAACCCGAAGCCCTCGCCGACGGGCAGCACCACGCCCGCGGGAATGGCCAGCGGGCCGCGGCGCGCGTAGTACGCGGCGTCGGTATAGGGCACCAGCGTGTTGAGCCCGCAGTTGCCACCGTTGAGTTGCACGATGACGAGCACCCGATCGGTCGGCCCCAACGGAGGGCCGACGGCGTCGCTGTCGCTTAGCGAGGTGAAGTCGAGTGCGGCGACCGCGCCGACGGCTACGGCGCCTTGCAGGAACCGGCGCCGCGAGATCATCGAGGAGGTGAGTGCGCGTTGGGTGCTCATGCGAGTTGGAAGTCCGATGTCAGCGCGCCCACCACAAGGGCGTTCGCACGCACGTACCACGAGTCCGTTCGCATCGTGTCGGTGAACCATGCTTCGAGCCGGCTACGCGTGGCCGATGACGGCTCGATGATGCCGAGCGAGTCGAACAGCATCTGCACCGCCTCGGACGCACTGCGGCTCTCGATGCCTGCCAAGAAGCCGGTGCCGTTCACGACCCAACGGAAGAACCAGAGCCAGCCGCCGCGCGCCCAGGCTGACGACGTGTTCATCCAGTACTCGTCCTGGCCCCAGCCGGCAACGTTGGGCGGGTTCATGAGCCACTGGCCCATCGGTGCAAGCGCCCACTCGACCAAACCCGATGACCGGAGTGGGACCCCAGTGCGGCGGATCACGTCGACAGCGAACTCGGTCGGACTCTTGACCCGCGCGTAACGGGTCGACGCCGCCCAGAACTCGTCGGACACGAGAATCGAACGAAGGACCGCACGGATGCTCATGTTCGACGCGATGAACGCGTCGGCGTGTTGCTGCACGGTTGCGTCACTCGGATTCGCGTGGGCAAAGAACCGGAACAGTTTGCGAGCAATGAACCGCGCGCAGACCGGCCGCTTCGATCCGTTGACGATCTCGTCGATCGTGTCGGGTCCGTTCCATGCGCGATCGATGCCGAACAGCGTCTTCGTGCCGAAGTCGTGCTTATCCGCATTGAACACGTACGAGTAGTCGTAGGTAGTGCCGTTCCAACCACGTGCGTTGTGGCCCGTCCAGGCTTTCGCCATCGAAACGACGTCGGCCTGCGTGTAGTTGCCCACGCCGAGGGTGAAAAGCTCCATCAGCTCGCGCGCGAAGTTCTCGTTGACCACGACGTTCACGTTGTGCGCGTTGTCGAGATACTCGAGCATCGCGGGATCAACCGCGATCGCGTTGCACAAGTCTCCGAAGTTGCCAAGTGCACCGGCACGCAGCGTCAGGTTCTGGCCAAACATATAGACCATGTTGAAGACCTTGCTGTGCGCTGTCGCGAAGTGGCCGTGCCAGAACAGCGTGAGCTTCTCTTGGATCGGCGTCGGCGACGTCACCATGCGGTTGAGCCACCACGTGATCACTTCGACGTATTGCGGCCATTGACCCGACGGATCGAACGTGGGGAACGGCGTGACCGACGGAGCCGCGCTCACGTCGAGCACACGGTCAACCGCGTTCGCCCGCGACATACCGACGAGCGCGCTGATCTCGCTCGTCGAGCCACCAAACCCGACGCGCCTCAACAAGTGCGCGGCGTCGAAGTTGGTCAGCGGTTGCGCCATCAGGCTCCTCGCCGAGAGAGTCGACCGACAATCCCTTGTATCTC
>JAYUFA010000553.1:0-8273 GCA_043738925.1 Actinomycetota bacterium | reverse complement strand
TCCTCGGACCGTACGGTTGGAGTCGCGGCTATCGCGAGGCCGACGGAACGCCCGTGCCGCCCGGACGCATCCCCACCCTTGAGGACTCGATCGCCCAGAAGACCTGGCTCGTCGGCACTCCAGAGGCCGTCGCCGAGGGCATCGCGTGGTACCGCGATCGACTCGGGCTGAACGACCTGGCGATCTTCCCGAACTTCCCCGGCGACACGTACACCGAGACCGAGGAACAGCTGCAACGCTACGCCGAACAAGTACGCCCGTTGTTGTAAGGAACGTTTATGCGGATGCACGACCTGATCCTCGACGGCGCACATCGCCACCCCGATCGCCCGGCGCTCACGTGGGTCGACCGCGACCGCACGCTCACCTACGCGGCGCTGGCCGAGTCGGCTGACCGCGTTGCGGGCGCGTTCGCCGCGCTCGGCGTTGCGCGCGGCGATCGCATCCTGGTGTTCGCACACAACGGCCTCGACTACGTGCTTGCCATGCTCGGCGCGTGGCGCATCGGCGCTATCTCCGCCCTCGTCAACGTGCAGTACGCGGACACACTCGACTACTACGTGAACGACTGCACTCCGCGCGTGGTCGTGTACACCCACGACCATCTCGTCACGATCGATCGTCACCGCACGGCGATGCCGAGCGTCGAGCACTACGTCTGCCTCGACGGTCCTCAGCCCGGCGCTCATGGGTGGGACGACCTGCTCGCCGCCGCGCCCGCTCCGCCGAACGACACCGCGGGCGAGAACGACCCGTCGCATCTGTCGTACACGAGTGGCACGACGGGGCAGCCAAAGGGTGCATTGCTGGCCCACGAGCCAACTGTGCGCGCCACCGCATGTATCGCCGAGCGGCTGCGGATCGCGCCAGGCTCCGTGACCTTCGGTCCAACGGCGTTGTCGAGTTCGTATCAACTCGTCGCCAACCTGTTACCGGGTTGGCACCGTGGCGCGCACGTGCACGTGATGGGGCGCTGGACGCAGGCCACCGGGTGGGACGCGCTCGATGCAAGCCAGGTCGACACGTTCATCGCGAACCCGACTTTGCTCACCGAGGTGCTCGGCGAGTCACGTAGCCGCGGGCGCGCGCCGAGCGGGTTGCGCGTCGGCGTCAGCGGTGGTGGTCCGGTACCGACCTCACTGAAACGTGCGTGGCGCGACGAACTCATGCTTCCGCTTGCCGAGAGTTACGGCCAGAGCGAGCTTGGTGGCTTCGTTGCGCTCGGCGAGCCGGTACTGCTCGATGATGATCGCATCGACGCCATTGGTCGGCCGCTGCCCGACAAGGAGGTGCGCCTGCTCGACGATGACGATCACGAGGTCCCGATCGCCGCAACGGCACAGCTCTGTATCCGCGGCGGCTTCATGGTGGGCTATTGGCAACGACCGGACGCCACGACCGCGGTGACCCGCAACGGTTGGCTGCACACGGGCGACGTAGGCACGACCGACGCCGACGGATACGTGCGCCTCCGGGGAAGACTCTCCGAGCGCATCATGGTCGCCGGCGAGGTCTGGTACCCACGCGCTGTGGAGGAGGCAATGCACAGCCACCCGGCCGTACGACAGTGCGCGCTCGTCGGCGTGGTCGACCAGGCACTCGGTCAGCGCCCTGTTGCCTATGTCACGCTGCACGACGCGATGGACGTCGACGCGACAACCTTGCTTGCGAACGCCGCGGCGGCCTTGGGGCGCGACCTCTCCGACGTGGTGGTGAGACTCGTCGATGACCTGCCCATGACGCCGACCGGCAAGATCGCGAAGGCTGACCTCGCGGCACGGGCCGCGACGGAACTCGGCAGTTCCTAGAGCATCGAGCCAATTGGAAACACGCTGTGCACAAACCGGTGACGCGATGGAAACCGGACTGTGCTGCACTCGCGCCATGCGGGTCGACTCGAACTTCTACGGAAGCGTGCCGATGAATGACGCGGGGAACCACGGCCCGCGTCCCGTCGATCGCCGCTATGGCAACGATGACTTCATCGCGTGTTACGACAATCTCATCCATTGGGCCAAGACAATGGACACGCTCGGCTACGACACGATGTGGTTGACCGAGCACCACTTTCAATACGAGGGCTACGAGGTCGTGCCCAACCTCATCCTCTTCGGCCTCTACCTCACCACACAGACCCAACGACTACGGCTCGGGCAGATGTTCAACATCGTGCCGCAATGGCATCCCTTGCATCTCGCTGAAGACTTCGCGATGGCCGACATTCTGTCGGGTGGACGCATGCAGTTCGGCGTGGGTCGTGGCACCGTGCCGCGCGAATCGGAGACGTTCGGTGCCACCGTTGCATCGGGCGACAACGAGTTGTCGCGCGACGCCGACCGCGTCAACCGCGAGCTGTTCGAGGAATCGATGACCATCATCCTCGATGCCTTCGCCAACGAGCAGTTCAGCTTCAGCGGCAAGCACTTCACGTTCCCACCTGCAGGCATTCCCGATCGTGGCTCGGTGGTGAAGGATCTCACCCTCGTGCCGAAACCGCGCACCATGCCCGAGGTGTACCAAGCGGTTGGCTCGCCGGCCACACTCGACTATGTGGCGTCGCAGGGTTTTCGAGGCGTGTTCGCCAACACGCACCCATCGAAACTCCTCCCCCGTTGGGATCGCTTCGGTGAGATCGCCGCCGAACACGGCTTTGATCGCGGGCCCGGCGGTGGCCGCGTCCTCGTGATGCAGGTGCACGTCGGCGCGACGCGCGCCGACGCGTTTCGTACGGGCCGCGACGGCCATGATGAGTTCTGTCGGTTCCTCGCGCCGTACGGCAGGTTCTCTGGCTATCTCGGGCAGGAGTCGGGTAGGGCGCTGGGTTACCAGCCAACGCTCGAGGAATCGGTCGACCAGAAGATCATGGCGATCGGCTCCGTCGCCGAGGTCGTCGACACGATCGGCATGTATCGCGAGCTGCTCGACTTGCAACACCTGTGCTGCTTCTTCGACCTGCCCGGTTTGGCGCGCAACCAACTTGACGAACAGTTGCATCAGTTCGCCGCAGACGTCCTTCCTCAGCTCGCCGTGCACCTTTCGGCCACGCCGTGACGGCATTGGCCCATCCAGCGTCATGCCCGAAGAACATGACGTTCGGTCCGTGTGGCGGCGTGCGTTCCGATCTCCTTTGCGAGATCGGCCATGCGCCATGCCCCTTCGTCGAGCAACTCACGCGGCCCTGGCTCGCGACTGAGCGCGAGCATCGCCGACATGCGTTGCTCGCCACGAAACGGCCGTTCGTTCTCGCCGACCTTCCCCACGCGCCGCTCGACGCCACGTCGATAGCGCGGTCGGCCGCTGCGCTCGCCGGCCACGCCGACGCGGTGCTGTTCGGCGACGTCGGGTGGGCGCGTGCCCAGTTGCCGCCCTCCTATCGAGCCGCACTCGTCGCACGCGAAGGTGTGTTGCCGTGGGCAGGGCTCAACTGTCGCGATCGCAATCGTGTCGCTCTCGAAGGTGAGCTCGCAGCGTTAACTGATGTCGGCGCCGCGGTGCATTGCGTGACGGGCGATCACACCGACCTCGGCCAACGAAGCGACGCGCAGCCGGTTTTCGATCTCGACTCGACACAGCTCGCCGCGCTCGCCGCGGAGCTCGGGATGGTCGTGTCGGTCGCAGAGAACCCCGTCGCGCCGCCCATCGAGCAGCGACCCAACCGCCTTGTGCAAAAAGTGCGCGCCGGAGCCGACGTGTGCATCGTGAACCACGCCGGTTCGGCCGCGAATGTCGACCGATTCGTCCGCGCCGCACGCGCAGCTGGTGCGCAACACACGGTGTTCTTCGCATGCGTGCCGCTGGTGACCGGCCGCGCCGGCCTGGCGCTGCTGCGTACCTTCACTGGGCTGGCGTTGCCCGATGGCTACATCGATGCGATCGAGACGGCGTTCGATCCGACCACAGCGGCAATCGACGCGGCAATCCAGTTCGCACGATCGGTACTCGCGCTCGATGACATCGACGGAGTCAACGTTTCCTGCGCGATCGCTCCGGGCGAAGAGGATTCTGCAGCTCGCGCCATCGTGTCGGTGTGCGACGCGCTGCGATGAACAACATCCCTACGACGCCAGAAGGAACACATTGAGCACCATCTTGCGCGACGCCCAGACCACCGAGGGCGCCCACATCGACGTCGTCATTGAAGGCACACGCGTGCAAGCGATCGTGGAAGCGGGTCACGCCGCCGCAAACGCCGCCGACACGGTGCACGACCTCGCAGGGTTGCTCCTGCTCCCCGCGGCTGCCGAGCCGCACGCGCACCTCGACAAGGCGTTCACCGCCGATCTCGTCGACAACCCCACCGGCGATCTGCTCGGCGCAATCATCGCGTGGGGGGCGCACCGGGCGCTGCTCACCGTTGACGACATCGCGCAACGGGCCGAGGCTGCGGCGCGACTCAGTCTCGCGCACGGCATTACGGCGATCCGCACACACGTCGACCTTGGCGCGGACATCGGCCTGAAGGGCATCGAGGCGCTGTGTCAGGTGCACGACCGCCTGCGGCCGCTCATGCACATCGAGGTCGTCTGTTTGGTCGCGCCCGCGCTGCGTGGCTGGACATCGGCCGACCAGAATGCGCTGCTTCGTGATGCGTTGGCGGTCGGAGCCGACACGGTCGGCGGCGCGCCATTCCTCGACGACGCGCCAGCGGCGGCCATCGCGCGTCTCGTCGATGCGGCCGTCGAACACGGCACTGCGATCGATCTGCACACCGACGAAACCCTTGACGTATCGGTACTCACGTTGCGCGAGTACGCGCTCCTCGTGGAACAGGCCGGCTTGCAGGGCCGCGCCGCAGCGAGCCACTGCGTGAGCCTCGGCATGCAGCCTGAGCGCGTACAGCGTGAGGTAGCCGAGCTGTGCGCGAGAGCAGGAGTCAGCGTGATCTCGCTGCCCCAAACGAACCTGTTCCTTCAAGCGCGCGGTATTCGCGCCGGGGCACCGCGCGGACTCACCGCCATCGCCGCCCTGCGTGAGGCCGGCGTCAATGTCGCGGGCGGTGCCGACAACCTCCAGGACCCGTTCAACACCGTCGGCCGCGCCGACCCAATGGAGACCGCGGCATTGCTCGTCATGGCCGGCCATCTCCCCGCGGAGATCGCGTACGAGTTCGTGTCGAACGCGTCACGCCGATCGATGGGCCTCGAGCAGGTCGGCTTGTTCGTCGGGAGCACGGCCGACTTCATGGCAATCGACGCGCCCACCTTGCGCGGCGCGGTCGCAACCGCCTCGCCGACGCGCGTCGTCTTCCACGAAGGCCGACTCGTCGCCCAGACGATCGCAACAACAACCTTCGCTGATCGTTGACCCTCCGACGAGCGAACGAAGCAGGACTCGCGCGGATAGATGAAGCGTCGCGGGCGTGGCCTTGACATCTCGCCTGTTCCAGGCGAGATCAACGACGATGTCGCTGGGTCGGATGCGCCTATCGGCGCATCCCTCTATCCGTCAGACCGTTGCAAGATGACGGATACAGACCGTTCATCGCGCCGAAGCAATCCGAAAATCTTGCCTTCCTAGAGTCGTCCCATGCAGACGATGGATCGGCTGACCGACCCCGCACCAAACACCACGGCGCTGTCGTTTCACGACATTCGGATGGTCTACAGCGACGGCACCGAGGCGATTCGATCCGTCACCCTCGACATCGCTCCCGGTGAACTCGTCTCAATCGTTGGGCCGTCGGGCTGTGGCAAGTCAACGCTACTGAAGCTCGCATCGGGCCTCGAGCAACCCACGTCGGGCTCGCTGTCGGTCGATCGCGACAGCGTCGGCTACGTGTTTCAGGACGCCACCTTGTTGCCATGGCGCACCGTGCGACGCAATGTCGAGTTGCTCCTGGAGTTGCACGGTGTGGCGAAGGAAGAACGGCGACAGATCGGCCAGGCGCAGATCGATCTTGTCGGCTTGACCGGCTTCGAGGAGTACTACCCGAAGCGGTTGTCGGGCGGCATGAAGATGCGGGTGTCCCTCGCTCGCGCGTTGACCCGCAGCCCCAATGTCTTCCTCTTCGACGAACCGTTCGGGGCCCTCGACGAGATCAACCGCGAACGTCTCCAAGACGAGCTGCTCAACATCTTCCTCGGCGAGCGCTTCGCCGGACTGTTCATCACCCACTCGATTCTCGAAGCGGTGTTCTTGTCGACGCGCGTCCTCGTGATGAGTGCGCGACCTGGGCGCATCGCCGCCGAGTTCGACGTGCCGTTTCCCTTTCCCCGTCAGCACGACGTTCGCTACACGCCCGAGTTCGCCGAGCTCACGGGTCGCGTGTCCGCGGCGCTCCGTGCGTGCAGCTGACACCGAGAGGAGCTGGCCATGACTGATCTCGCCACCACCCATCCCGATGCTGCGGAGCTGCGAACGATGTCCGACGCCATCGCCAATCCTGCCCTCGCCGACGACGCACCTCTCGTGGTTCTGCGTCAACCGAGTTGGGTCCGTCGCCAACTGTCGATCGGCGGTCCGCCGCTCGTGATGTTGTGCGTCCTGCTTGGTGTGTATTGGTTCTTCCACAACCGACTCTCGCACAACCGCAAGTTTCTCATGCCATGGTTCGGCGACATCTGGAGCAAAGGCCTCACCGACTCAAAGACCATCCGGGAGCTCTGGGGCGGCCTGCAGGTGACGGGGCGTCTCGCGTTCCAAGGTCTTGCCATCTCGATTGTGCTCGGCGGCCTCATCGGCATTGCAATGTTCCGATTTCGCTGGCTCGAACGCGCGAACTATCCGTTCCTCGTGGCCCTGCAAGCGGTGCCGGTACTAGCAATCGTCCCTCTCATTCAGGTGGCCTTCGGCTACGGCTACACACCGAAGACCATCGTGTGCGTGATCATCTCGTTCTTCCCGATCCCGACCACGTTGTTGCTCGGTCTGCGCTCGGTCGACCAAGGCATGGTGAACCTGTTCCGCCTCCAAGGTGCGAGTTGGTTCACCACATTGCGCAAGCTGGCGCTACCAAACGCGATGCCCACGTTGTTCGCCGGGTTGCGTATTTCGTCAGGTCTCTCGGTGATCGGCGCGATCGTCGGCGAGCTGTTCGTCCGCGGCGGCACCGACGGCCTCGGCTCGCTGCTTGTCGAGTACCGCATCGACGTGCACTACGAGAAAATGTACGCGGCGCTCATCTGGTGCTCGCTGCTCAGCATCGTGGTCTACATCTTCTTCACTGCCCTCGGCAATCGCCTCTTCCGCTCGTGGCACGAGTCGGGCGACCTCAGCCGCTGATCGAGTACCCCACCCACGCAAGGAGCAACAAATGAAGAGATCCCACCTTGTCCCTGCCGCGCTCGCATTGAGCTTGGCGACGTTCGCCGCAGCATGCGGCGATAGCGGTTCGACGACCGCGACACCAACCACTGCTGCCTCGTCGGGCACTCCGACCACGACCGCCGCGTCGACCGGAGCCGGCGCAACCACCACCGCGGCGGGCGGCGGATCTCGGGTCGGCAAGACAGCCGCCGAGTTGTACACCACCGATCTCAGCAAAGACTGCCCGAAGACGATCACGGTGCAGAAGGACTGGCTCGCGGAGGTCGAACACGCCGCGGTCTATCAGCTGATTGGTGACAAGGGAAAGATGTCTGAGAGCATCTATGAAGGCCCCCTCGGCTCGACGGGCGTGAACCTCAAGATCATCGACGGCGGCCCAGGCATGGGCGAAGGTCAGACTCCGATCACCACGTTGTTCGCGGGCAATCTCAAGTTCAACATCACGCCCGACCTTGCGTTCGTCAACACCGACGACGCCGCGATCTTTTCCAAGCAATTCC
This sequence comes from Actinomycetota bacterium, assembly GCA_043738925.1. Lineage (GTDB taxonomy): Bacteria > Actinomycetota > Acidimicrobiia > Acidimicrobiales > WLNW01 > WLNW01. The sequence goes on along the minus strand of JAYUFA010000553.1, from coordinate 507 downwards.
CCGTTGTCGGTGTAGTTGCACCGCTCGACAAGAGCCCACAGATGATCTTCTGGGATCCGGCTACCTACCCGAACGGGTTCAAGAGCATCGCTGATCTCACGGCGTTCGCGAAGACCGGTAACAAGATCTACGTCGGCTCGATCAAGCAGACCTTCGGCAAGTATCTCGTCGACCAAGGCGTACCGGCGAGCGCGTTCCTCGAGGGCTACGCCGGTGATTCCGAAAAGTTCGTAACCAACGGCGGCAAGTGGCTCAACCAGGGCTACTCGTCGAACGAGGTTTACGACTTCGAGAACGGCCGGGGATGGTTGAAGCCACTGAAGTACACCTACGTCACCGACCTCGGCTACGAGTACTACCCGTCAGTGATCTCGGTGGCGAAGGAGAAGCTGCCAGCGCTGAAGAGCTGTCTGGCGAAGCTCGTACCGCTCATCCAACAGGCACAGGTCGACTACATCAATGACCCGACGACCATCAACAAGGTCATCTTCGACTTCAACGACAAGA
>JAYUFA010000552.1:0-8330 GCA_043738925.1 Actinomycetota bacterium | reverse complement strand
CAAGACGCGGCGTGATCCACGACGCCACCTCACCGACCGATTCGTCGACGTCGGCGAGCACCTTGCGGCCTTCCCACGAGAGCCCGCCGCTCACCACGACCGCGCCCGGTTTGATCATGTCGGGCGTGACGAAGTTCGGCACGCCGACCGCCGCCACCACGATGTCGGCGCGGCGCGTGTAGTCGGCCAGATTGGGCACACCGGTGTGCACCACCGTGACCGCGGCGTTCGCGCTCGGCCGCTTCATCGTGAGCAGCAACGACAACGGCCGCCCGAGGGTGGGACCACGACCCACGATGCACAGTTCGCGGCCGGCAACCTCGATGCCGTAGTGCACGAACAGCGCTTGAATACCCGCAGGCGTGCACGGGATCGCTCCGTCCTCCTGCAACACCAGTTTGCCAAGGTTCACTGGATGCAAACCGTCGGCGTCCTTCGCAGGATCCATCGCCAAGAGCGCAGCGTTGGCATCGAAACCGTCGGCCACCGGCAGCTGGATGATGTAGGCATCCACCGCGGGATCGTTGTTGAAATGCGCGACGGCGTCCAGGAGAGCATGCTGACCATCGCTCGCCGACAAACCAATGTGGAACGACTTGAGCCCGACAGCCTCGCAAGTCTCGTGCTTCTTGCGCACGTAACCCGCGCTCGCGCCATCGTCGCCGACGAGAATCGTGCCGAGGCCCGGTGTGATGCCCTTCAGCGCGAGAGCGGCGACGCGTTCGCGCACATCGGCGAGTACCGCTTCGGCCACGGGCGCACCGGCCAAGAGTTGTGCCGTCATCGCTTCCTTTCTCGTTCTGATCAGTGGCGGAAATGGCGTTCGCCAGTGAACACCATGGCCATGCCGTACTCGTTGGCGGCGTCGATGACCTCTTGATCGCGCATCGAACCGCCGGGTTGGATCACCGCGGTCGCGCCGGCCTCGGCTGCCGCGTCGAGCCCATCGCGGAAGGGAAAGAAGGCGTCGCTCGCGCAGGCCCCGCCGCGCGCGCGACCGGCTGCCTTTTCGGCCGCGATACGACCGGCGTCACGACGGTTCTGCTGGCCGGCGCCGATGCCGACAGCTTGGCCATCCTTCACCAACACGATGGTGTTCGAAGTGACTCGCGCGCAGACCTTCCACGCGAACTCGAGATCGACCCATTCGGCGTCGGTCGGTGCGCGCTCGGTGACGCTGCGCCAGGTGGCACGATCGAGCGATACACGGTCGAGTGTCTGCACGAGAAAACCACCGTCGATGGATCGCACATCGAGCGCGGGCCACGAAGGCGAGTGCGCTTCGATGATGCGCAGGTTCTTCTTGGCGGTGAGCACCGCGAGCGCCTCGGGCTCGAAACCCGGCGCCACGACAACCTCGGTGAACACGGGCGCGAGCGCTTCGGCCAATGACTTCGGCACTACACGATTGATGGCGACGATGCCACCGAACGCGGATACCTCATCGCATTGATGCGCACGCACGTAGGCCGTGGTGATGTCGTCATGCACCGCGGCGCCGCACGGGTTGGCGTGTTTGATGACGGCCACGGCCGGCTGATCGCCCAATGTGTGCACGAGACGCCAGGCCGCCTCGGTGTCGTACAGGTTGAGATAGGACAACTCCTTGCCGCCGTGCTGAATGGCGGTGTCCCACCAGCCGGCACCGCCATGGTGGCGATAGCGCGCGCCAACCTGATGCGGGTTCTCGCCGTAGCGGAGATCCTGGGCGCGATCGAGGGCGAAGTGCAGGGTTGGGGGCAACGGATCGGCAGCGGCGCCAGCCTGCGCACGATCGACCTCGTCGAACCAGGTGACGATCGCCGCGTCGTAGGCCGCGGTGTGCGCGAACGCCTTTCGGGCCAGCGCGCGGCGCGTGTCGGCTGCGAGCGCACCGTTTGCACGAAGCTCGTCGAGCACGCTCGTGTAGTCGCCGGGGTCGACCAATACGCCGACATGCGCGTGGTTCTTCGCCGCGCCGCGCACCATGGTGGGGCCGCCGATGTCGATGAGCTCGATGCCCGGCTCGCTCGAAAAGGGGTAGAGGTTCACCGCGACCAGGCCGAAGGGCTCGATGCCCTGCGCTTCGAGATCGGCGCGATGTGAGGGCTGGTCGAGGTCGGCGAGGATGCCGCCGTGCACCTTGGGGTGCAGCGTGACGACACGGTGGCCCAGCATGATCGGCGAACCGGTCACGTCGGCGACGTCGTCCACAGGTAGGCCTGCCGCGGCGATGGCCTTCGCGGTGCCGCCCGATGAGACGAGCTGCCAGCCGAGCGCGACGAGACCAGTAGCAAGCTCGACGATGCCCGATTTGTCGTAGGCAGAGAGCAACGCACGTTTCGCGGTCATAGATGGTCGAACCTAGCGGCCCGCTCGATCATGTGGCAGCGCGACCGCCGCCCAATGTTGCGGTGTGACGACTTCCTCGCCCGGCGCGTGCTCGTGCACTACGGTTTGTTCGTCCGGCCGGTACGTGCGGACCTCGGGGCATGGCAACTACGTCCCGCAGTATCGCGTCGACCGCTGGAGGCGGAAGTGGATTTGAAGAAACTGTCCCAAGGTGAGCAGATCATGGGAGGCGCCGGCATCGTCCTTTTCATCTTCTCGTTCTTCAAATGGTTCGGGAAGGACTTCAGCGTCAAGGGCTTCGGGTCGGTCGGCAGCTATAGCCAGTCGGGCTGGGGCAGCTTCCTGTCGCTGCTCGGCGTCCTGCTTGCGCTCGTCATCGTCGTCGTGCTGGTCCTGCAGAAGTTCACGACCGTGAAGCTGCCCGACCTGCCGATCTCGTGGAATCAGGCGTACTTCTTCGCCAGCATTGCGGTTGCGGCGCTGATCATCCTGCAGCTGCTCGTCGGCACCTCGAAGGGCGGCGTCGACCTCGACCGCAAATTCGGTGTGTACATCGGTGCGATCGCTGCGCTCGCGATGGTTGCAGGCGGATTCCTGCAGAGCAAAGACACGGCGAAGCCGACGGCACCGCCAACCTCGTTCTGACCAACCTCATCGTCGCTCGAAGGCCCGCATCACACCGGTGCGGGCCTTCGTCGTTTTGACGACGCATCTAGGACAACGCGGGCTCCACGCAGCCGGCAGGGCCACCGCCGGTTGCTTCTTCCTTGCGCTGTGAAGGGCCTACGAACCCCGAACCAGGATCATCAGTCGTGAGGAACCGCACGATTGCCCGTGCCACGGCACCGGCCTCGACCTGTTGGAACGACGGCGTCTTCAAGAGCGCTTCTTCGGCCGGGGCGCTGATGTAGGACAGCTCGGCCAGTGCCGTCGACACGCCCGCGGCGCCACGCAGGATGCCGTAGTAGTCGCTACCGCGATCGTTGAGCCGCACCTTCACGCCGGCATCGTCGAACCAACCCCAGCGGATCTTCTGCGCGCCCAGCGCGGCACGGACCTCTTCTTCGATGAGCCCGGCGAGACGCTTGGAGCCCTTCTCGTCGTCGGCTTGGTAGTACACCTCGCTGCCTGGTGTATCGGCATCGTGGTTCGGCGCGGCGTTGTGATGAATCGAAACGAATGCATCGGGCTTCACGCTTGTCGCGACGCGCGTGCGACTACCGAGCGTCATGTAGGTATCGCCGTTGCGGGTGAGCAAGACGGTGGCACCTGCTGCTTCGAGACGCGTCTTGACTGCCTGCGCGACTGCGAGGTTGAGATCTGACTCTTTCAATCCCGTTGGCCCGACCGCGCCCGATTCGACACCGCCGTGGCCCGGGTCGAGCACCACGTTGGCGCCGTACACGGGCGTGGCCTTGGTGACTGCGACCTGATTGCCGCACGGCGACACCACGACATAGGCGCCATCGGCGCGCACCGACGCGACCGCGGCGACAACGCCGGTGGCCGTGATCACTGCTCGCGGCGTGCCGTCCTTCGCGACGACGGGCATCGGTCGCGGGGGTTTGGTCGTAGTGGTGCTCACCGACGATGTCGACACGCCGTTGTCGGAGGTGGTCGGCGCGGTGGTGTAGTCGGGCGGGAACAGCGTCGGCCGGGTAACCGGCACGTCGACCGCATGACCCTGCACGCCACACCCCGCGACCATCAGTGCCGCAACGAGCCCGAGCGGCACCGCGCGGAAGGTGCGTCGACGCACATCCCGCGCGGTACTCATCGAACGAGACCCCCGAGCCGATGGGCGAGGCGATCTGTCAGCACCATGTCCTACAACTTCGCGACGATGGCCGCCATGAGATCGCCGGCTTCGGTGGGGTTGTTGCCAACCTGCACACCGGCATCGGCGAGTGCCTCCATCTTTGCCTTCGCGGTGCCTTTGCCGCCCGACACGATGGCGCCTGCATGGCCCATCTTCTTGCCGGCCGGTGCGGTGACGCCGGCGATGTAGGACACCACCGGTTTGTCCATGTTGGCCTTGATGAATGCCGCGGCCTCTTCTTCGGCCGAGCCGCCGATCTCGCCGAACATCATCACGGCCTTGGTTTCCGGATCGGCCTGGAACGCCGCCAGGCAGTCGATGAAGCTCGTCCCCGGAACCGGGTCGCCGCCGATACCGACGCACGTGGTGACGCCGATGCCGTTCTGTTGCAGCTCATACAGCGCCTGATAGGTGAGCGTGCCGGACCGGCTGACGATGCCCACCGGCCCACCCGGCTTGGCGATGTGACCCGCGGTAATGCCGATGTTGCACTTTCCGGGGCTGATGATGCCGGGGCAGTTCGGGCCGAGCAGCCGCACGTGGGAGAAGTCGCGCTTGAGCTTGTTGAAGAACCACGCCTCGTCGTGTGCAGGCACGCCTTCGGTGATGGCCACGATGAAATTGATGCCACCCTCGGCGGCTTCGATCACGGCGTCCTTCACGCCCGGCGCGGGGATGAAAATGCACGACGCGGTGGCGCCGGTGGCGGCGACAGCATCCTTCACCGAGCCGTAGACGGGGATGCCGTCGACATCGGTGCCGGCCTTCTTCGGGTTGACGCCACCCACCACCTGGGTGCCGTACGCACGGTTCAACAGGCCGTACATGCGGCCCTGCGAGCCGGTGAGGCCCTGGTAGATGACCTTGGTGTTCTCGTCGACAAAAACGCTCATGGGGTTATCTCTTTCTCAGCGCTTCGCCAGAGCGACAGCGGTACGTGCGGCCTCGAGCATGGTCGGGGCCATCTGCAACTTGTCGGACAGGTGGGGCTTGAGGATGGCGCGGCCTTCGTCGGCATTGGTGCCGTCGAGGCGGATCACGATGGGCGAGTCGATGGTGACGCGCTCGAGAGCGCCGAGGATGCCGTTCGCCACCTCTTCGCCGCGCGTGATGCCGCCAAAGATGTTGATGAAGATCGACCGCACGTTCGGATCGTTGTTGATCACTTCGAGCGCGCCGGCCATCACCGCCGCGTTGGCGCCGCCGCCGATGTCGAGGAAGTTCGCCGGCTTGCCACCGACCTGGTTCACCACGTCGACCGTGCTCATCGCCAGACCCGCGCCGTTGGCGATGACGCCGACCGAGCCTTCAAGGCCGACGTACTGCAGGCCCTTTTCAAAGGCTGCGGTCTCACGCTCGTCGCGAACCTGCGTCGACTCGTACTGCTCGTACTCCGGATGGCGGAACACCGAGTTGGCGTCGAGCGTGACTTTCGCGTCGAGCGCATGGACGCGGCCATCGGGGGTGAGGATCAGCGGGTTGATCTCGGCGAGATCCGCGTCGCCCTCGACATAGGCGGTGTACAGCTTGAGGAGGATGTCGACCGCGCCGTCCTCGGCCAGCGGGTTCAACTTGGCCTCTTTGACCCAGGCGCGAGCCACGGGCTCGGTGAGACCGTCGACCGGGTCGATCCAGATCTTCGCGATCGCGTCGGGGTCGGTCTCGGCAACGGCTTCGATCTCGACGCCACCCTGCGCGGACAACATGCCGAGGTACTTCTTGGCCGAGCGGTCGAGCGTGAAGCTCGCGTAGTACTCCTCGGAAATGTCGGAGGCGTGTTCGACCCAGATGATGTCGACGCGGTGACCCTTGATGTCCATGCCGAGGATGTTCCCCGCGTGCAGGCGCACTTCGTCGGCGTTGTTGGCGAGCTTGATGCCACCGGCCTTGCCGCGGCCGCCCACTTGCACCTGCGCCTTGACCACCACCGGGTAGCCAGCCTCTTCGGCGATCGTTACCGCTTCGTCGACGTTCGCCGTGGCGCCACCTGCGGAGACCGGAATGCCGTACTGCGCGAAGAACTGCTTGCCTTGATATTCGTACAAGTCCACGTGTGGAGAGCCTCCCCGGCCCGTTGGTGCTCGATGCGGGCTCGTGCCCGAGGCGCGCGACATCGCCGGAATCGGCTCGTGCGACGCGCCCGGGCGATACTAGGCGGGTGCCTGCCCGTGTTCCGCATCCGCGCCGTGAGCTGTTGTCGCAGGTTCGACTCACACGGCGCACCCGCGCCCGGGGCGGTTGCTGAGCCGTGCCGGTCGGCAAGGGACCTCGTCTCAACGCGCGGAGCTTCATCACGCTGAGCGCGACCGTGCTCGCCATCGCGCTGCTTCTCGGGGCGATGGTGCTGTATCTCGCGGAGAACGGCAAGAAGGTACGCCTCGGCGACAACCAGTTCTCCGACCTCAACGCGGCCCGAACCGCCAAGCGCATCGCGACGGATGGGCCCATTCAGTTTCCCGACGTGAGTGGTGGGTCGCGCATCATCAACCTCTCCCACATTGGCGACGACCCACAGACCGGGTGGTACGTGTTCGACGCCCGCGCCGCGGGAGCGCGCAAGGAATGCGTGCTCGACTGGAATCGCGAACGCGCCGCGTTCGTCGATCGCTGCGACGCGAAGTCCACTTTCGCGATCGACGGTGCCGGATTGCATCACTACGCATTGCTCGTCGATGACAAAGGACGCCTCGTCATCGACTTCAACGTCGACCCGCTGACCACGACCACGGTCGTGCGCACCACCACGACCATCACGACCACCACTCTGAAGAAGTAGCAGCAGAAACAGGAGACATCATGGAGTTCCAATTCGACGACGTCGACGCGATGAACGCCGCCGCATCGGACGAGTTCGGTGACTGGGGTCCCGAAATCGAGGTCACGCAGGAGATGATCAACGGCTTCGCCGAACTCACCGGCGACCGTCAATGGATCCACATCGATGTGGAGCGCGCCAAGAAGGAGTCACCTTTCGGTGGGCCGATCGCGCACGGGTTCCTCACACTTGCACTCGTGCCGAAGCTCAACCCGGGAAGCGTGCGCATCGTTGGTCACGGCAACGCCACCAACTACGGCGCCGGCGGGTTGCGCTTCCTCGCGCCGGTGCCCGCGGGGTCGAAGCTGCACGGGCGCACGCGACTCGTGACTGCCGAGGCTCGCAAGAACGGCACACTGGTCACCACCGAACTGGTCATACACGTGGTCGGCAAGGAGAAGCCCTCGCTTTCCTACAACATGCAGATCCTGTACATGCCCAAGCCTGCGGCCTGAACCGTCGGCGCTGATGAAGTCCCCTGCGTCGGCGATGGGCCCGTTCAGCGAGGAAGCCACCAGCGAAGGTCGCCTGCTGACCGGACGCGACTCACGAGTGCAGGAGTTCCTGCGCGTCGCGCGGATCTCACGCGAGTTCATCAGCGGATTCCGGGCGCTGCACAACGCTCCCCCGTGCGTGTCGTTCTTCGGATCGGCCCGCTTTGACGAAACCACCGAGCACTATCAGCGGGCACGGGCACTGGCCGCCGAGGTCGCGGGGCTGGGCTTCGGCGTGATGACCGGTGGTGGCCCCGGGCTGATGGAAGCGGCCAACCGGGGGGCGCGCGATGTCGGTGGGCGGTCGTTCGGCGCGACGATCGACATCGGCCGCGAACCAGCGAATCAGTACGTGGATACGCGTGTGCCATTCCGCTACTTCTTCGCCCGCAAGGTGATCCTCGTCAAATACTCGTCCGGTTTCGTACACCTGCCAGGCGGGTTCGGCACGCTCGACGAGATGTTCGGCGCTCTCGTGCTCATGCAAACCGACCGCCTGCGCGAATTCCCCGTGGTGCTCTATGGCACGGAATACTGGGGTGGCCTCCTTGACTGGGTGCGTTCATCGCTGTTGTCGGCCGGCGCCATCAATGCCGACGATTTGGCGCGCTTCACGATCACCGACGACCCGGCCGAGGTCGTCGCCGTGTTCAAGCCGATCGCGGAGCGATTGGGCCTCGGCGCACACTGACCGTTCACAACGACTGTGTGCTTCGGCTTCGATCCACCGTTGTGCGGTCGTCTGGATGACCGGGCGGTGTCGCGTTCGTGTGGATCGGGAGATCGCATATCTCGGTCATGTCGAGCTGTCAGTCGCCTCGTTCCTCAATCGATGGCGTCGGCGAGTACCCGCGGCGCTATGCGCGGGCGT